>NZ_JBFBBY010000032.1:0-61693 GCF_040682875.1 Amycolatopsis sp. NPDC051071
GCCGGCGCGACGCCTCCAAGCTCAAGTGTCAGGAAAGGGTCTTTCAGGACGAAAAACGTCTTGAAAGACCCTTTCCTGACACACGACAGGGCCCCTTCCCACACGCGGGAAGGGGCCCTGTCGTAGTCGTAGCGGCTACTGGGAGAGCAGGTTCGCGCACCGGATCAGCCCGATATGCGAGTACGCCTGCGGGTGGTTGCCCAGCGAACGCTCCGCGATCGGGTCGAACTGCTCGGGAAGCAGCCCGGTCGGGCCCGCGGCGTCGACGATCTGCGTGAACAGTTCCTCGGCCTCGGTGCGCCGCCCGGTGAGCAGGTACGCCTCGATGAGCCAAGCCGCGCAGATGTGGAAACCGCCTTCGCCGCCGGGGAGGCCGTCGTCGCGGCGGTAACGGTACACAGTGGACCCACTGCGCAGCTCCGCCTCGATCGCGGTCACCGTCGACTGGAAGCGCGGGTCGGCCGGGTCGATCAGCCCGGTCAGGCCGACGAACAGCGACGCGGCGTCGAGGTCTGTGCCGTCGTAGGCGGTGGTGAAGGCCTGGACCTCTTCGTTCCAGCCCTTTTCCAGCACGTCCGCGGAGATCTCGTCGCGCAGCGAAGGCCACGCACCCGGGATCTCGCGGCCGTAGACCTCGCCCAGTTTGATCGCCCTGTCGATGGTCACCCAGCACATCACCCGCGAGTACACCCGGTGGCGCGGCACGTGCCGCTCTTCCCAGATGCCGTGGTCCGGCTCGTTCCAGCGTCGCGTGACGGCCTCGGCCATCGCACGCACCAGCTGCCAGTCCTCGTCGCGCAGCTCGCCGCGCGCTGCCGCCAGTGTCTGCACGAGTTCGACGACCGGGCCGAAGACGTCTAGCTGAACCTGGTGGTTCGCCAGGTTGCCGACGCGGACCGGCCGCGAACCCGCGTACCCGGGCAGCGACTCGATGACCGCTTCGGCGCCGATCACGCTGCCCGCCAAGGTGTACAGCGGGTGCAGCCGTTCCGGACCGGCCAAAGTGGACAGCACGCCGTGCAGCCAGCGGAGGTAGCCCTCGGCCTCCTCGATGGAGCCGAGGTGGACCAGTTCACGCACGGTCATGGCCGCGTCGCGGATCCAGCAGTAGCGGTAGTCCCAGTTGCGGACGCCGCCGATCTCCTCCGGCAGTGAGGACGTCGCCGCCGCGAGCACGCCGCCGGTGTCGGTGTTGACCAGCCCACGCAGCGTCAGCGCGGAGCGGCCGACGAGGTCGGTCTGCACGCTGGGCAGCTTGAGCGTCCGCGCCCAGATGCTCCAGTAGTCGCCTGCTCGCGCCCGGCGGTCCACTTCGGACAGTTCGTGCGCGCCGAGATCCGTGGTGCCGCAACGGAGTTCGAGTACCACCGGCTTCTCCGGCGTGGGCGTCACCAAGGCGGTCGCGGTGTCGTTCATACCGTCGCTGGTGATCACCCACTCCACACCCGGCGAGCGCAGCGCGAACGGTTCCGAGGTGCCTTGCACCAGGAGCCCGTCACCCTCGGCGAGCAGTTTCACCGCCACACCACCGAATTCGGGCCGCGGCGCGAACACGATCTCCGCCGCCGTCTCACCGGAGATCACCCGGACGAGGTCCGTGCGGTGCGCGGGGCTCTCCGGCTCGATGTAGTCGGTGACGAGCAGCCGGGACCAGCGGGTCTCGACCGTCATCGTGTTCGGCAGATAGCGCTGCCCGAGCGGCAGGCCGTTGCGGTGCGGTTTGATCGAGAAGTGGCCGGCACCGGGGCCGCCGAGCAGGTCCGCGAACACCGCGGGCGCGTCGGGGCCGGGGTGGCACAGCCAGGTCAGCCGGGCGTCCGGCGTGACGAGCGCGACCGAACGTTCGTTGGCCAGCATGGAAAGCCGCTCGATCGGCGGCGCCTGCTCGCCGTAGAGCCAGTTGCGGCGCTCTTCGAGCAGGAAGGCCAGCACCATCGCGACGTCGACGGTGTCCGGAACCCGGTACTGCGCAAGACTTTCGCCGTCGCCGACCTTCACACCGATGTCCGGGCCGGCGATCCGCGCGAACGCTTTCTCGTCGGTGACGTCGTCGCCGAGGAAGATCGCCGCGGTCGCGCCGACCTGGTGGCGCAGGGTGTCCAGCGCGCGACCCTTGTCCGTCTGGACGACCGCGAGCTCGACGACCTCCTTGCCGTCGGTCGTGGACACGCCCTCCCATTGCGAGGGTCCATTGTGGACGTCACGCAGCACCCGGCGGCCTGCCTCGTGCTCGGCGCGGCGGACGTGCACCGCGATACTCGCGGGTTTGACCTCGAGCGAGACGCCCGGCACGTCGAGCACCAGGTTCTCCAGCTCGGACTCAAGTCGTCTGTGCAGCCCGCGGGCCTTGTCGTCGAGTGCGTGGATGAAACCGATGTCGAACTCGGAGCCATGGCTGCCGACCAGGTTCACCTCGGCCGGAAGACGGGACAGCGTGGCGAGATCACGCAACGCGCGGCCGGAGATGACCGCGGTGGTCGTCTCGTGCAGGCCGGCCAGCGACCTGAGCGCGCCCACCGATTCGGGCAGCGGCCGGGCTTCGTCCGGATTGGCCGTGATCGGCGCCAGCGTGCCGTCGTAGTCGCAGGCGACCAGCAGCCGCGGGGTACGCGCGACCTGGACAATCGCGCGCCGGAGCTCGGCGGGCAGTGCCTCGGCGGTCAACGATTTCTCCTCGGGAACTATGCGGGGTATGGGGGAAGTCCTAGTCGGCCGGTTCGGCACCGAGTGCTTGGAGGAACGAGCGAGCCCAGCGGTCGACATCGTGCGTAAGGACCTGCCGCCTCATGGCGCGCATACGACGGCGTCCCTCTGCGGGGTCGAGCGTAATGGCAGTCTCCAACGCGTTCTTCACCCCATCCAGGTCATGCGGGTTGACCAGGAGGGCGCTGGTCAGCTCCGCCGCGGCGCCGGCGAACTCCGAGAGCACGAGCGCCCCGCCGAGGTCGTGGCGGCAGGCGACGTACTCCTTGCAGACGAGGTTCATCCCGTCACGCAGAGGAGTGACCACCATGACATCGGCGGCCGAGAAGAACGCGGCCAGTTCGGTCCGGTTCACGGACTGATGCAGGTAATGCACGACCGGGTGACCCACGCGGGCGAATTCGCCGTTGATCCTGCCGACCATCTGCTCGATGTCGCCGCGCATCCGCTGGTAGTGCTCGACGCGCTCGCGGCTCGGGGTGGCCAGCTGGACGAACGTGACGTCCTCCGGCCGGACACGGCCTTCGTGCAGCAACTCGTGCAGTGCCTGCAGCCGCAGGTCGATGCCCTTCGTGTAGTCGAGCCTGTCGACGCCGAGCAGGACCTTCTTCGGGTTGCCGAGATCACGCCGCAGCTGGGCGGCGCGTTCGGTGACGCCCTTGGTCTTGGCGAGTTTGTCGAGGCCGATGGCGTCGATCGAGATCGGGAAGGCGCCGACCCGCACCGTCCGGTCGCCGACCTGCATCAGGCCGGGCCGGGTGCGGATACCGACCGCGCCGCGGCTGGATTCGAGGCCGGCGAGCTGCCTGGCCAGCCAGAGGAAGTTCTGCGCGCCACCCGGCCGGTGGAAACCGACGAGGTCGGCGCCGACCAGGCCGCGGACGATCTCGGTCCGCCACGGCATCTGCATGAACAACTCGACCGGCGGGAACGGGATGTGCAGGAAGAACCCGATCCGGAGGTCAGGGCGCAGTTCGCGGAGCATCGCCGGTACCAGCTGCAGCTGGTAGTCCTGGATCCACACGGTCGCGCCCTCGGCGGCGACCTTCGCACTCGCTTCGGCGAAGCGCCGGTTCACCCGGACGTAGGCCTCCCACCAGCTCCGCTCGAACTGTGGCCGCGCCACCACATCGTGGTACAGCGGCCAGAGCGTCGCGTTCGAGAAGCCCTCGTAGTAGTCGCGGACGTCGTCCGAGGTCAGTGAGACCGGGTGGAGCACGAGGCCGTCGTCGTCGAACTCCTCGACCTCGACGTCGGGGACGCCGGGCCAGCCGACCCAGGCGCCCTTGCGTGATCGCAGGAACGGCTCGAGCGCCGACACCAGCCCGCCGGGGCTCGCCGTCCAGCGCCTGCTTCCGTCGGTGGTCCGTTCGAGGTCCACCGGAAGGCGGTTCGCCACCACCACGAAGTCCGCGGAGGCCGTCCTGCCCGTCTCGAGATTGCCGTCGTTCACCAGCCGCTCCCTCAAAATCGCGGGTCGCTGCCCTAGGGAAGAACCCTATCGCGCGCTCACGCGACGGCCGGTCGTCGCGCGATCACTCCAAGCGTCGTTCGGCGGGTTCCATCGGGCCCGCCATCCGCGGCCCGGCGAACTTGCGTTCGAGCCTGCCGAGCCCCGTGCGCACCGGCTGCGCCAGGTATTCGCCGAGTACCACGCCCGCTGCCAGGGCAAGCCCGATCGCGACCGCGGTCATCAGCGTGGAGATGTTGCCGCCTCGTTCGACGCCCAATTGGTATAGACCACGATAGGTGGAAAGGCCCGGTAGCAGGGGAGTGATGCCGGACACAGCCACCACGAGCGGCGTCACCTTGAGCCTCCTGGCGAGGACGCCACCGCAGAAGCCGACCAGCGTGGCGGCCATCGCGGACGAGCTGACGGCTTCGAAGTCGGTCAGCATCAGCGCGCCGTACACCGCGCCGCCGATCGCGCCGGCCGCTCCCGCGACGATCATCGCGCGCATCGTCGAATACGAGGCGAGCGCGAAGCACGCTGACGCGCCGATACTGCCGACCACGATGATCGGAAGTTGCTGCGGCGTCGACGAAACGACCTCGGGCAGCGGCGTGAGCGGCATCTCGAGCAGCAGTGCGATCTTCAAGGCGAGCACCACGCCGGCGATCAGCCCGGCACTCATCAGCGCGGTTTCCATCGTGCGCCCGGCCGCCGTGACGTAATAGCCGGTGATGGCGTCCTGCACGGCGGAAACCGTGGAAAGACCGGACAACAGCACGGTGACCGCCGCCGCGACGACCAGCGTGGGTTGTTTGCCCGTGGTGAGCAGGTTGCTGCTGACGATCGCCATCGCGGAGAGGGTCGCGACCAGGCCGCCGATCACCTGCTGGAAGAAGAACGGCAGCGCGAAGCGGTTGAGGAAGCGGCCGAGCCGGTCGATGACCGCGCTGATCACCAGCGCGACCAGTGCGACGTCGATGCTGCCGCCGAGAATCAGCGTGATGAACGCCGCCAGCCCGCCCCAAGCGGCCGTGGCCACCCAACGGGGGTACGGATGCGGTGCCGTCGTAATCCTTTGGAGTTCCTGCTGTGCTTCTTCGGCGCCGATGTTCCCGCGAACGAGCCGGCGGACCAGGGTCTCCGTCTGGGTGAGCCGCGTGTAGTCGAGGCTGCGCGAACGGACGACACGCAGTGCCGTCACCGGCGCCATGTCGGTGCCGCGATGGCAGGTCACCGTGATCGAGGTAAAGATCACGTCGACCTCACAGTGCGGGAGGCCGAGTGCGGAGGTCAGCGCGATGATCGTCGCCGTGACGTCGGAGGCGCCGGCGCCGCTCGACATCTGGACCTCGCCGATGCGCAGGGCGAGGTCCAGGACGAAGTTGACCGTCGAGTCGTCGGGTGGTTTGGGGCCCATCGCCTCGTCGACGTCGACGGCGGGCTGCTCGGCCGTCGGCGCTTCGAGGATCTGCCAGGCGCGGCGGCGCAGCAGATTCGGCCGGTGTGAGCGGGTCTGGTGGTTCGATCGCTCACCGTCACGCTGGCGCGGCGCTTCCAGCAGCCATTCACCACGTTCGGGTGTTTCGTCCTGGTTCTGTCCGGCACCGCGTCTGACGCGCTGGGTCCCTTTGGTGTGCTCGTTGATCTTCATGATCGATCCACCTCCTCACTCTGTTCGAGGGCGTTTCCCGAGGGACCATCGGGACCGGCGCCCCGACCGTTGCAGGTAATCCGAAGTGGCGTCCACCACGTTTGCCGAAGATCATCGCGGCGAGCCCGGCTTGGGGCACACTTCATGCCATGGCGTCCTCGGTGAGCAGGCGTTCCGTCCTTCGCGCGGCCGGTGTCACGGCGGCCGGGACAGCGGCGACATTCACTCTTTCGAGTGCATCTACCGGGTCGGAAGCCCCGGTTTTCGCGCACGGCGTCGCTTCGGGTGACCCGATGCCCGATTCGGTACTCCTCTGGACCCGGGTCACGCCGACGGCCGACGCCGTCCCGGGATCCGGCAAGGGACCCTCGGTGGAGGTCCGGTGGGAGGTGGCCGCCGACGCCGGTTTCGCGGACGTCGTCGCCAGTGGTCACACGAGGACTGGTCCCGAACGCGACCACACGGTGAAGGTGACGGCAGGCGGGCTGTGCGCGTCGGCCGCGTACTACTACCGGTTCTCGTCGCGCGGCAAGATCTCGCCGACCGGGCGGACGCGCACCGCGCCCGCACACGAGGAGGACGTCGCGCGGCTGCGGTTCGGCGTGGTGTCGTGTGCGAACTGGGCTGTCGGTCACTTCGCCCCCTACGGCTATCTGGCCGGCCGCGACGACCTGAACGCCGTCATCCACCTGGGTGACTACCTCTACGAAGGTAATCCGAACCCCGCGGGTGATCTCCGGCCTTCGGTGCCGCCCAACGAGCTGATCACACTGTCGGATTACCGGCAGCGTCACGCGATGTACAAGACCGACGACCACCTCCGGCGACTCCACGCCCGCCATCCGATGATCGCCACCTGGGACGACCATGAGGCAGCCGACAACGCTTGGTCCGGTGGATCGCCGTCACACGATCCGGCGACCGAGGGCGGTTGGCCCGCCCGGCTGAAGGCGGCGCACCAGGCGTACTTCGAATGGATGCCGGTGCGGCATCGCGGCGACAAGCTGTACCGGCGGCTGAAGTTCGGGCTACTGGCCGAGCTGACCATGCTGGACCTGCGGACCTACCGGACCCGGCAGCCCGAGCCGGGTGCTCCGGAGGATCCGGAAGGCACGATCCTCGGCGCCGACCAGCGGCAGTGGTTTCTCGAAGGCCTCGCGCGGGGCACGGCGTCGTGGAACGTCATCGGGAACTCGGTGATGGTCACGCCGATCAAGGTGCCCGCCCTGCCGCCGCGCGAAAAGCTCGCGCTAGCCGATCTGCTCGACGGGCAGCCGACCACCGTGAACACCGACCAATGGGACGGCTACACCGCCGACCGCCGCCGTGTGCTGGACACCATCGCCGCGCGGGGACGCGGGAACACGGTGTTCCTGACCGGCGACGTCCACTCGTCGTGGGCGAACGACGTGCCGCGGGACGGGACGAGCGTCGCGGCCGAGTTCGTCTGCCCGTCGGTCACCTCGGACAACATCGACGAACAACTCGGCATCCCACCGCGGACCGGGTCGCTCAAGGTCGAGGCCGCGATCCGCGCGCTGAACCCGCAGGTGAAATTCGTGGAACTCGACTCGCACGGCCCCGGCGTCCTCGAAGTGACCCGGGACGCCGTCCGGATGAACTGGTACTACGTCGCCGACCGCCGCGACCCAGCGACGTCCGTGACGTTCGCGCACGCCTTCCGGACGGTGGCGGGGGAACCCTGGGTGCGCCCTGCGAACGGGTGAAGGGACGCCGATATACTGGGCTTGCCCGGGGCTGTCCCTGGGCAAGGCCGCTATAGCTCAGCTGGTAGAGCATCTGTCTTGTAAACAGAAGGTCAGGGGTTCGAGCCCCCTTGGCGGCTCACTTCACTTCCCACCGAAAACACCCATCTACCTGGTGTTTTCCATCTTCGCTTGTTGCTAACTGCCTATCGCGTGGGTGCCCGCAGGTGTTACGGGCGCCTCCGGGGTGCCCGCGGGGTGCCCGCGCGTTTTCCGACGGGGTACGACGGCCACTGTTGCTTCGGCGGCCGTGCGCGCCAGCTCGGGGAGGACGCTCGTGTACGTGTCCCGCGTGACGACCCACGACGAGTGTCCGAGCGTTTCCTGGACCACCTTCAGGTCGATGTTCGCCTGGAGCATGAGCGTGGCCGCGACGTGCCGGAGATCGTGCAGCCTGATCGGTGGCAGGCCCACGGCTTTGCAGTGCCGTTCGAACTCGTCGCCGATCCATGAGGGCCGCAGGGCCGAGCCGTCCGGCCGTGTCCAGACTCGCCCGGAGTCCACCCATGCCGGGCCGAGGCGCAGCCGTTCGCGTCGCTGCTGGACGCGGTGCTCACGCAGGAGGCGCATCCCCTCGTCGTCGATCGGCACCCGTCGTGTCGACGCTTCCGACTTCGGATCGCCCTCTTCTACCTCGTACTCGACCTCAACAAGTTGCGTGTTGATCTCGACTTCGCGCGCCTTGTCGTAGACCTCGGTCCAGCCGAGGCCGGCAGTCTCACCGCGGCGTGTGCCGCGGTAGATCATGACGTGCCACATCGACGCTTGCTCGGGGGCTTCGGCGGCTACGTAGTCGAGGAAGGCCCCGGCGTGCTCAGGTAGCCAAACCATCACGGGTCCCGGCCGCAGGCCGGTCTCCTGCCACTTCTCGACGCGTTCCGGGGTCCACACGAGCGGCCTGGCGCGCTTGGCGCTGATGCTGACGTGCTTGGCCGGGTTGAACGTGATCAGCTGTGCCGTGATCGCGTCGTTGAGCGACTTCCGCAGAGTGCCGAGGATGCGCTGCTGCGACGCCTTCCCGACCGGCCGCCGGTACGGCGGAAGCTGCGCGAGCTGTTCGCGCAGCTTCCGCTTCTGCGCCCGGTTGCCGATCGCTTTGGCTTGCTGTTCGAGAGCGGCCCGATCGGCGTTGTTCGCGCGGGTGGTCTCGTTGTCGTCTTCGATCCTGGCGAACATCTCGGTGACGTGGTCCACCTGCAACCGGTCGCGCCGCCGGGTTCCCAGCTTGGGCTTGAGGTAGTTCCGTACGTGGCCTTCGTAGAGTACGTACGTGTTCCGGCGTAGCTTGTCTTTTTTGGTCGGCAGCCACCAGTCGAGATGCGTGGACATGTTGGTTTTGTTGTTCAAGGGAGTGCCGGCGCGCAGCTGTACGCGGATCTCCTCGGGATCCGGAAGCGGTTCCTTCGGGCCGAGCGCATCGAGTAGAGCGGCGACGGTCTCCTGGTCCTCGTCCTCACCGTCCTCTGCAAGGCCGAGGAGATCGTGAACGCGGTCGAGGTCCTTCTTAGCCAGCTTCTTTGTCTCGTATCCCTCGCGGCGGAACGTCCGGCGGTTCCCGTTCTTGTCAGGCGGCAGTTCGTGCCGAAGCTGCCAGACGCCGTGTGAGCGCTGCGCGAGCTTCGGGCAATTGGCACCGAGGTCCTTTCGGTTCTCATCCCTGCATCGGCATCTTCGCCGAATTCCACCTGCTGTCATTCTGACTCCCTGTTCTCCTCCATTTTATGAAGAACCTCTGTCGCGATCTGCAGTTGCGTGATTGCGCTCTTGTAATCTTCCTCTGCGATCTCAAGTTGGGGCTGCAAAGCTTCTCTCTCGGAGTCGCTGTCCGCCTTAGCTAATTCATTGCGAAGCCGGTCGAACTTCTCGTATGCCCGCTCTTCGCGCACAGAAGCTCGCTTTAGTCGTTCTTGAGCTAGCAGTAAATTCTCGCGGTTTACATGTTCGAACAGTTTCTTGTCTGACGTTGTTAATTCGACCTTACTGTTCGCGATGAGTCGTTGCGATCGTCGATGACGTTCGAGTGATAATCGTGCATCGGTTACTGCTTCGCTAAATTTGTCGAGGGCTGCGCGTCTGAGAACTTCATTCTCATCGGATGATATTCCCCTGTGCGCGCTTACCTCTTCCACCTTCAGGATTGCTCTTGCAACTCTGTCGCGCTGGGCTGCATATTCGACTAGCCATCCACTGTCGCGGCCACCCTCGGCTAGGTTTTCCCTTGGTGGCAGGTCAAGCTTCCTGAGATGGAGTTCAAGGTTTGCCGTACGGCGATCTTCTGGCGTCGTGGTCGCCGCTTCATTCATGCGCCAAGCGAGATAGTGTTTATGTTCCTGCAGTTCGCGAATCCTCATGTTTGCTATACGCAGTTCGGTCTCGGCTTCGCGAAGTTCTGAGCTGAGCTCGTCAAATTCTTCTCGCATCTTGCTCAATGGAGCAGGTTCTCCCGGGGTGGGCAGTGACCAGAGGGCTTCCATTGGAATTCTAAACACATAAGAGAGTGCGAAGACTTCAGATGCGCGAATTGGACGCTTGCCGCTCTCGAGCTTGGCTATCGTTGTCTGGTGCATCTTGAATCCGACGCGTTCAAGATGGTTTGCCAAGTCCTCCTGGGACCATCCTCTATCGGTGCGAAGTTGTCGAATTTTGCTCGACAAAACTTCTTCGTATTCTTCGAAATCTTTCCGGGTGGGTTTTGCCTTGGAAACCTCAAGCGATGAATGATCCCAGATGTTGCGATGGCGCGTCTCCTCACCGAGGAGACCTTCGTACGTGTAGTACGCGGCCTCGAGCTCTTGCATGAGCTGTTCGCGCGTGAATTGCTTCAGGATTTTAAGTGGGACACGACCAGTGATGTACGGCACGCCTTCGTCCTGCGCCATCCCCGCGACGTAGCCTTCGTAGCCCTCTGTGGCCCAGTAGTCGCGGTCTGCATCTGTGTGTACCTGGTCGTCCCGCTCTGTCATGTGCCGACACGCTACCGGCATCAATGGCTTGATATCTACCCGCCAGACGCTTAAGCTCCCGCCGCATGAGAACTAAGCCTATGGGTCAAGTGGCTCAGCCGCTCACCCTGGAACAGATCAGACAGTGGCCCGCGACCGTGGATGTGGTCACGGCGGGACGACCGCTCGGATTGGGACGTAACGGCGCCTACGACGCGGTCAAGGCGGGGGATTTCCCGGTCCGCGTCCTCAAGATCGGCAGCCGGTATCGCGTAGTCACGGCTGAGCTGGTCGCACTGCTCGAAGCGCGATCCGCTCCGGAGTCGGCGTGATCGACATGGACGCCACAAAGAAGAAGGACCGCCCGACCGCGTGCTTGGCGGCTGAGGTCGGACGGCCCGTAAACACGGACACCCTGCAAGGAGTAGCCATGCTCGACGCTAATTATGCACCAAGCGTGACCGCGCCGGAATCGTTCCGTGAGGTTGACGACCCTCGGATGCGTGAGTTCCTGCTGAATGACGAGGTCAGCGTGCTGCTGCTCGAAGCCTTCTTCGGCGGCTGCGAGCCGCTGTACCTCGAAGCCGTCGAGCTGATGTTCAAGCGAGTCGACGAGCTGGGTGGGATGGAGCTTTACCAGGAGTGGATGCGCACGCTCTCGCCCGAAGAGGATGTCGACGGTGAGCGGAACACCTGGCTCGGCATGGTGCTCGCGCTCCAGTGGCTGCTCCGCCGTGCTGACGGCTGGGACATGACGGTGGGCATGGGAGTTCAGCCGGTCGAGGACGGTGTCGAGTGAGCGCGCCGGACTGGCGGCACGCTGCTGTCGAGGAGATCGAGACCGCGACGCTTCGCGAGGACTGGGCGGCTGGTCATCGGCTGGCGCGTGCAGCCTGCGACAGGATGTTCGCCGAGGAGTCGGCGCGGACAGGCCGCTCGGTCGCCGCTTTGGAGGCCGAGGCGATGTTCGAACTCGGCTGCATGCTGGAAGAGCTGAACGGGGTGTGGCCGTTCACGACGGATCCGCGTACGCCGGTCCCCGTGGAGGCGGTGCTCCATGAATGAGCAGCAGGCGCTCAACTTCGGTTCGGTGGACGCGACCCCCTCGGCGGCCATCACCCCGGTCTTCACCGTCGACCGGCTCTGGCAGATCAACACGGCCACCTTCGCGCAGTACCACGCCGGGCTGATCACGCTCGACGACGTACAGGCAACGATTATGGCCGCGCTCGAGGACTTCGATGAACGGCGCCGTGTCGCGGCCGCCGTCCGGGACGCCGAGGTCGTCGCGAACCGCGACGGCCTGACGGCGGCGGACCCGCGCGCCACCTCGGCGCGGGCGGCCGCGCTGGTTGCCCCGAAGACTGGGACGCAGCGCGCCCGGATCCTGGCCTACATCGTCGAGTCGAACGGCGTCAGCGACTTCGAGATCGAACGCGACTTGCGGATCCTGCCGAACAGCCTGCGTCCGCGCAGGAACGAGCTTCTGGCTGGCGGGTTCATCGCGGACAGCGGCGAGACTCGGCAGCACCGCGGGAGCCCGTGGACGATCTGGCGCGCAACCGCGGCGGGGGACTCGTGGTTCCTGCGGAGTGCTGGGGGCGCTGCATGAGCATCATCACCGCGTTCGCATGGCTCGGCGGCGCTTTCGCCGTCGGCTTGTTCATCGGCCTCTCCTGGCGCCCGGCCCGCGTCCCCCGCATGTCCGAGGAGGACACCCGTGACTGAGTCCATCGCGAACCGTCCCCAGACCCGCGAAGAGGTCGAGGCCGAGTACGCCAAGATGTTCCCGATCTGGGCGAAGTACCGCGAGGTCGTGTTCGAGCACGGCCGCCCGAGCGGCGTGCCGCTCAGCGAGCCCTACAACGACGGGATCTTCGTTCCCCAAGCCGCGCAGGAAGCGTTGAAGCGAACCGGGCACCCGAACCCGTCGGATCCCGTGCTGCTGGCCGCGGTCCCGTTTTTGGTCCGTGGCATCGACGAGGAAGTCAACTCGCAGTGTCCACCTCTGAAGCCGGAGATGTTCGACCACGTCGTGCAGCACTTTTTCCAGTTCGGGAATTGCGTCCCGACAGGGGAGGAATGGTCGGCGCAGCCCGAGGAAGAGCAGTGCTCGGATGCCGCCGAGATTCTCGACCGGATGTCGCCGGATCAACTCACCGAGCTGGTTCGGTCCGTTCTGCCGAAGCTGCTGGACGACGTGATCGAGGCGGATAAGGTGCGTATCCGTCGCGAGGCGCTGCGGGTCATCGCGGATGCGGCGGAGGGCAAATGAGCAACGTCGTGATGATCGCGTGGTTCTTCGCGGTCGCTGCCGCCGGTCTGGTCGGTGGCGTCGTCCTCGGCCTGCTTGTCGCCCGTGAGCGTCCGTCTCAGCGTGCCCTCGATGCGCACGACGAACTCGTCATCGGCGAGTTCACCAAGAAGCTGCGGGCGCTCGTTGAGCGGGACCGCCAGCAGACGACCGAACTCGCGGAGATCTCGAAGGACATCGGCGAGGCCGTCGACCGGATCGAGGGAGTCGGGCGTGGGTGAGGTGCTGCCGATCGTCGCGCCTTCGCGTGCGGAGTTGTGGCGTCGTCACCAGCTGGCGAAGTCGCTTCTGTCGCACCGTGGATGCACGCCGGAGACGGGGGCGCTGGTGATCGCGGTCCTCGACGGCGAGCAGCCGCGAGAGATTGAGCCACTCGGCGTGCCGGGTGGCGGCGGTGGCTGAGTCAGGGCAGGTGGCCGCGGTCCCATCGGTGGAAATCGCCACCGCGATCGCGGCCGCCCGCGCTGACGCGACTGCTTCACGCGAGTCGGATCCCGTCTACAGCGAGCTGATGGCGACGTACGTCGAGCTCGGGGAACTGCTGGAGCGCAACAACCACGTCACGCCGGAATCACCGCCGGACGTGGTGTCGGAGTACGAGGAAGAGTGTCGGGTTCTGGTAGGCCGACTGATCGAGCTGGAAGCCCCGCTGCGGCACCAGTTCGATCAGCGGTGGGCCCGATGGTGCGCGAACAACATGGATCTTGAAAGGAAGTAGCCCGTGGCCTGGTTCAAGGTCGACGACAGCCTGCACAGCCATGTCAAGGCGATGCGTGCCGGTGTCGAAGCGATGGGGTTGTGGGTGCTGGCCGGTTCGTGGGCGGCGGACCAGCTGACCGATGGGTGGGTGCCGTCGTACGCGGCACAGCGCCTTGCAGCAAATGCTGAAGTACTTGCTTCGCGTTTGGTTGCCGCTGGCTTGTGGCACGTCGGAAGCAACAACGGAGAAGACGGCTGGTGGTTTCACGAATGGTGCGATCGGCAGCCGACCCGCGATGAAGTGATGGATCGGCGCCAGAAGCGCTCTGATGCGGGCAGGAAGGGCGGGCAACGCTCTGGCCAGGCACGACGCGGAGCACCTGAAGCAACCACCCAAGCAACCGACGAAGCAAATGCTTCAGCAAGTGCTCAAGCAGAAACGAAGCAAAAACGAACCCCGTCCCGTCCCGTCCCCTCTTTAAATACTTCGTCCAACCAGAGGTCGGACGGGACCGTTTCGGCCGCCGACTTCGATGCCTTCTGGGCCGCCTATCCCCGACGCGAAGCGAAGAAAGGGGCTCAGGTCAAGTTCGCTCGGGCCGTCAAGGACGGCACTCCCGCAGCGGCAATCATCGCGGGGGCCGAGCGGTACGCGGCCTACGTCGCCCGGGTCGGACGCGAACGGGAGAAGATCAAGATTCCGACGACGTGGCTCAACAACGGCTGCTGGCTCGACGAGCTCGACGGCGTTGGCCCCGCGGCGCCGACCGGGGAACCCGGCGAGTGGCTTCGCGGCCTCTGGACAGCCGCGGACGTGGAGCCGATCGAGAAGGCCGCCCGGCTCCGCTACGAACGCCCCGACCTCCCGCCCGGCATCGACGGCAAGCAGGCTGTCGCCCGCTTCTTCCGCGACCACAAGCGTGCCTGGATCACCGAGCACCACCAGGAGATCCTGACGCGCCTCACCACCGAGGACGCAGCATGACCCACCCCGACGACGTACAGCACCAACCGGCCAACCTCGCCGCCGAGGCCCGCGCCCGGCTCGAGCCCCACGCCGAAGAGGGCTACTTGGTCTCGCTCCTGCTCACCCTCACGACTCGGCACCTTCGCGACGAAGCCCTCGCCCAGGTGGCCCCGGAGGACTTCGCCAACGTCGCGTACGGCGGGCTCTGGGGTACCGCGCAGCGGCTGCAGGCCGAGGGCAAGACCATCAACGCACGCAGCCTCGCCGCCGCAGCCGACACACACGGCGAGAACGCGCAGCGCACTCTCGCCCGGTTCGTCGGCATCGTGCCCGACCCCGCAGACTACCCACACAGCATCGCCGAAGTCCGGCGCTGTAGCGGACTCCGCAAAGTCGTCCAGGCCACTGAGCGGATCAACCAGCGTGTGATGTCCGCAGTGGACGGATCAGAAGCCCTCGCCTCCGCCCACGACGAACTCGCCAAGCTCGACAACGGCACCGGCAAGCAGGCCAGGCACAGCGAGACCTTCCGCGACCTGCTCACCCGACTGGACACGGAACTCCGCAACCCCGAGGACTTCCGGATCATCCCGTTGCCGTGGCCCGAGCTCAACGATCGCGTCTCGGGAGGACTCCACGCCGGACGGATGTACGTCATCGGCGCCCGCCCCGGCGAAGGCAAGAGCATCGCCGCGCACCAGGCCGCCGAGCACGCCGCGTCCCTCCGACATCCCGCGCTCGTGTTCAGCGTCGAAATGGGTGGCGTCGAGGTCGCCGGCCGCATCGTCGCGAACGGCGCCTCGATCGAGATGTCGGAGATCTCCCGACGTGACTTGTCGACCAGCTCATGGCGGCAGTTCGAGGAGTACCGCGCCCGCGCGCAGGACTACCCGCTGGTCATCAACGACCGGCCCGACCTGACCCTTGGGTACATCACCGCCACCTGTCGCGCCGTCAAGCGACAGACCGGCCTCGACGTGGTCGTGATCGACTACTTGCAGCTCTTGAAGTCCGAACGCAACCTTCCCCGCGAGCAGCAAGTCGCGCACGTGTCCCGCTCCCTGAAGCAGCTCTCTCGGGAACTCGATTGCGCCGTCGTCGTGCCCGCGCAGTTGAACAGGAACAGTGTCGCCCGCGGCAAGGCCATGCTGTCCGACCTCCGCGAGTCCGGCGGCATCGAAGCCGACGCCGACGTGGTGATGCTGCTCGCCCGCGAAGTCACCGAGCGAGGCGAACCCACCGGCTACCTGAACATCAACCTCGCGAAGAACCGTCACGGCCGAGTCGGCGACATCGACCTCCAGTGGCGCCCGCACTACTCCCGCATCGGCTGAACGGAGACACCCACATGCGCGAATCCATCCCAGGTCGTCCGGCCACCTACGACGCCGACACTCCACGCGAGGCCTCCGACTGGGACCGGCTGGTCGCCGATGCCCGCGCCAAGGTCACTGCGTGGGCCAACGACCCCACCACCAAACCCGACGAGTTCGCCGCTGCAGCCGTAGAGGTGGAGCGACGGCAGGACCGCAGACGTGACGCCCGATGGCACCGAGCCAACCAGGCCCTCGGTGGATGACACGACGTTGCCGGTGCCTGGTTGCCAACCAGCTCCGCGATATGGTGGGACGATCGTGCAGGAAGTTTCCGGTAGGGGAGGCGGCCATGACCGAGATCATCGAATTGATGGACCACGTGATCGGGAAGACCGCTGTGACCAGGCGTCCCGGTGTGATCGGCACGAAGGGCGGCTTCGGCAGCGTTCCGCCGATCGACCTGGATGCGCTTGTCCTGCGGGACGAGTACCTGGCGGCGTTTGGGCCACGGCAGGTTGAGCTGGAGGCGGTTGTCATGGAGAGGATTGAGCGGCCGGCGCGGGTGCCGCTCGGCCTCTGCGCCTGCGGGACGCCGGTCTCCTGCGAGTTCGACCGGGTGGCCGCGCAGTGCGGCAGCTGCGGTGACTGGTTGAGCCGGGCGGAGTCGGTCCACGCGGCCCGCGAGTTCGTCGAGACCACGCGGTTGACCGCGGCCGAGATCGAGGAGGAGACACGCGGTTGGGGCTCACCGGTGAAGGCGTCCCGGGTGCGGCAGTGGCGCTGCCGTAGCCAGATCGTCCCGGACGCGGAGGGCCGCTTCCTGCTCGCCGACGTGCTGGCGTTGATCGACGTGACGACGATCTTTGACAGCCCCCTGTCGACTGCGTAGTGTGACGAATTGAGGCGGAGCTATCTCCGCAGAACCCCCACCAGCCACACGGCCGGCGGGGGTTCTTTCGTTCTCCGGTTGAGCGCGACGCGGCGTGTCCCTACCTCGCGACCGCGTCGCGCTCCCGGCCTCCAAACAAAGGCGGGGGTGAACGAACGATGCCCGACCCCGGACACAACCAGGCCAACCGCGCCGAGTTGGCCGAGAACCGCGCTGCCGCGTACCGGCTGAAGCTGCGCGGCCTGTCCGACCGCGCCGCCGGCGCCGAACTCGGCGTGAGCCACACGACGATCCAGAACTGGACGAAGCAGGAAGCCGACGAGATCGTGCTGCCGCTGGCCGCCGAGCTGCGGAAGGTGCAACTGGAGCGGCTCGGTGAGATGCGGCAGGCCGGACTCGAGGTGCTGGCCCGGATCCACTTCACTGTGTCGCACGGCAAGGTCGTCCACATGGCTGGTGAGCCGCTGGAGGACGACGGCCCGAAGCTCCAGGCGATCGACCGGCTGCTCCGGATCGAGGAGCGGATCTCGAAGCTGATGGGCACGGACGCCCCGACTCGTGCGGAGATCGAAGCGCGCGTGGAGCCGCGGCCTGCCGAGCTGGAAGCCCTGATCGCGCACGCGCGGGCCCGCATGGAGGCAGACGAAGTCGAGATGACCGGAGAGGCAGGCCCGTGATGGACGCCGACATGTTGGTGGTGCACAAGGTTCTTCCGCTGGTCGACCTCTGGCCGAAGAGCTGCTCCGCGCCGGGAGCAATCAGCGGCACGGACTGGCAGGCGATGGTGGCGGTCAAGCGGTACCACTGGGAGAGCGGAGAGCGGACCAAGTACGGCGCCATCGTCTACCTCACGGCAGACGAGCAGCCTCCGACGCCTGAGGCGGTCTGCAAGGCGCTGATCGATCAGACCGGCTTCGCGAACTGGAAGGCGAACGTCTGCGGCTCCGGGTGGATCGGGACCGCGGCGTGAAGATCTTCTACTGGGTGGCGGACTACTCCGGCTGCGGCTACTACCGCTGCCTGCTGCCCGGCGCCGAGCTGGCGAACCGCGGGCACGACGTGATGGCCGACGGCAGCACCGTGCCGAAAGAGGTCCACTCCGGCGAGTGTGACGTGGTTGTCGGTCAACGGGTGTGCAACGAAGCTGCCTCGATCACCTGGCAGAAGTTCGCCCGCGCCGGCCACACGAAGCTCGTGTTCGAGACCGACGACCTGCTGACCGAGGTCGACCCGTCGAACCGGATCGCGCACGCCTTCTACAACTCGGAGATGGTGCGCCGGTACCGGGAGAACCTCGCTGTCGCCGACGTGGTCACCGTGACCACGCCCCGGCTGGCCGAGCACGCCCGCGAGATCAACCCGACAGCGGCGATCCACGTGCTGCCGAACCAGATCCCCGCGTGGTTGCTGGAGCACGAGCGCCCCGCGTCCCCGGATCCGGACCTGGTGACCATCGGGTGGCGCGGCGGGCTGTCGCACCAGAGGGACTTCGGGGAGCTGGCGAAGTCGCTGCGCGCGTTCCTGCTGCACCCGCGCAACCGCGGTGTCGCCGAGTTCCACGCGATGGGCGCGCCGTACCACGAGCGGGTCGCGAGCAACCACGGTCGCGTGCGATGGACCGGCTGGCACGAAGCCGTCGGCGACTTCCTGCGCGCCGTCGACTTCGACCTAGCCGTGATCCCGCTGCGGCCGTCGATCTTCAACGAGTCGAAGTCGGACCTGGCGCTGGTGGAGATGTCCGCGCTCGGCATCCCGTCCATTGTGTCCGTCTGGCCCGGGTCGCCCTACACGGCGCACTCCGCCGCCGGGCCCGTCGGGTGTTTCGCGGGTGACTGGGCCGAGCAGCTTCGGTACCTCGTCGACAACCCCGAGGCGCGGGAGCAGCTCGGCAAGGAAGCGCGCGAGTGGGCCGCTGGCCGGACGGTCGAGGGTAACGCGTGGCGTTGGGAACAGGCATACGGCGACGAAGGGTAGGACGAAATGACTCCTGGAGAGTTGATCGAGGCGCGGGCGGACGAGGTAGTCCGCTTCAAGCGTGAGCCGCTCGGCATCGAGTGCCGCGCCCACGGTGAGCGTTCCGACTGGCACATGTTCTCTGTGGTCGAACTCGCGGAGATCGCTACCGTCCTGAGCGAGGGTGTGCCTGCCGAGGAATCGCGCTGCCTGGACAACGTGATGCGATACAGCCGGCGGGCGAAGAACGGGCTGCTGGATCCGCGCGAGGCGAACCGTACCCGCATCTTCGGCCCGCTGCGTTTGGGTGAGGCGCCGGTATTCGATGTGGGGATCGGAGGGCCGTATCCCTCATGGTGACCAATCACAGTCCCCGCAGCGCTTCCGTGCTGCTGTCCGGCGCTCTCGCCCGTCTCGACGTGGTCCAGCCCGAGACTCTGCGTGGCCCGGTGCGGGACATCCTGAGGGCAGGGATCGAGCTTTGCACGGTGTCGCAGTCCTTGATCGGCTTGCCGATCCGGTTCACGCTCGACCTGGCGCAGGCAATCATGGAGGTGGAAATTTCCACTTCCACCCAGAGTGGCGGGAAGCAGCCGCACAGTGTCAAGCCGGGCGGCTACCAGCCGATCGCGAAGGACATTCCCGTCTCGCGCCAGTTAGTCGACGACTTTCCGTGGCCGTGCTGATGGGTACCGCCGTGATCGTGCCATGGGGTACCGACAACGGGCCCCGCGAACGCGTGTGGACGAAGGTCCGCGCCCTGTGGGAGCTGACCGGATGTGACCTGATCGTGGCCGCCGATCCGGAGTTCGCCGCGCGCGGGAGGTTCTCCGTGTCCCGCGCGATCAACAACGCGGTGCGGCTGGCTCCACCGGAGTTCGACCGGTTCGCGTGCTTTGGAGCGGACATGCTGCCCTGCGCGGAGACCGTGGCGTGGGCGGCGGCCGAGCTGGACCGGGAACCGTGGACGCTGCTGTTCAACCGCGGCATCGCCCTGTCCGAAGAGGACACCGAGCAGTGGCTGCAAGGCGGCCGCGTCGACCGGTCTGGCGCTGAACTGTTCGCATCGCCGTGCGTCGGGCCGATCGCCTTCACCCGCGCCACCTTCGAGAAGGTCGGTGGCTTCGACGAGCGGTACGAAGGCTGGGCCTACGAAGATGTCGACCTCTGGTACCGGCTACAGCGCGACGCGCCCCGGTCGGAGCAGCCCTACCCGCGTGCCCCGCTGGTCCAGTTCTGGCACCCGACCGAGCACCACGACCTGTCGCGGGAGAACCCGAACGTTCGCCTGTTCGCCGAGACCTGGGGATGAGCCCGGGGCTGCCCGACTGAGCCGGGTAGGGCCCTCGGTCATGGCCCGTCCACGGGCAGGACGCGGAGGGCATCATGTTCGACCTCGACGCGTACCTCGCGCGGCTCGACGAGCGGCTGCTGGAGGACCCGGAAGGCCGGCGGATCCTGACCCGGCTCGACCCGCTGCTGTTCGCCCTGCTGTACCTGCCGCACCACCTGCGAGGCGCCGAGACCGGCGACGTGATCTCGTTCAGCGAAGCCCACCTGGAGTGGTGCGAGCTGGCGAAGCGGTACGTCCGGCCGATCGCCGCCGGGGAACCGGGCGACATGCGGGACGCGATCATCGCGCCGCGTGGCCTCGGCAAGAGCACGTGGTGGTTCACGATCATCCCGCTGTGGTTGGCCGCGCACGGGCATCGGCAGTTCATCGCGGCGTTCGCGAACTCGGCGACGCAGGCGCGAGACCACCTCGGCACGTTCAAGCGGGAGCTGGAGCACAACGACCTGCTTCGGCGGGACTTCCCCGACCTCGTGACCGCTGCCCGGCGCCCATCCGGGGTGTCGGTGTCGGACTCGCAGGACATGTTCATCGCCCGCTCAGGGTTCGTGTTCGCCGCGCGCGGCATCGACTCGTCGGTGCTGGGCATGAAGATCGGCACCCGGCGGCCGGATCACCTGGTCCTCGACGACGTGGAAGGCACCGACGGCAACTACTCGCCGACGATGAAAGAGTCGCGGCTGAAGACCCTCACCGCGGGTGTGCTCCCTATGAACAACCGGGCGTCGGTCACGATGGCCGGCACCGTGGCGATCCCCGGCGCGATCGTGGACGACATCGCGGCGAAGCAGCGCGGCGACGAGTACCCGGATTGGGTCGACGACGAGCGGTTCATACCGCGCTACTACGACGTGATCCAGACCTGCGAAGACGGCGCGGAGCAGTCCCTGTGGCCGGAGCGCTGGTCGATGGCGTGGATCAACAGTGTCCGGCACATGCGGGCGTTCCAGTCGCAGTACCGCAACGACCCAATGGCGGCGGACACCGCGTTCTGGACCGGCGAGGACTTCCAGTACCGGGACGACCTGCCGATCGTGAAGCAACTGCTGTCGATCGACCCGGCGGTGACGACGAAGGCGAAGTCGGACTTCACCGCGCTGGCGGTGATCGGCGCGACCATGCCCGGCAAGGACCGGGCATGCGTTGTGCGGGACGCCTGGCAGGTGAAGATCCCGCCGGGGGAGAAGCTGCGGCAGCGGGTCCTGCAAATCCTCGAGGCCTACCCGGACATCAACGGCGTGGTCGTCGAGACGAACCAGGGCGGCGACACCTGGCTGGCGATCCTGCACGACCTGCCCGTCCGGGTGCTGACCGTGCACCAGGACCGGCCGAAGGAAGTCCGCGCCGGGTCGCTGCTGGCGAAGTACCAGCGCGGCCGCGTGTTCCACGAGAAGCGGCTGCACCAGCTCGAAGGCCAGATGATGCGGTTCCCGCTCGGCGAGCACGACGACCTGATCGACGCCGTCGGCACGGGCGTCGAGGTGTACCTGAAGACCGATACGCCGCCACCGGCGGCCAGTGCACGGGAAGGGGCGGCATGAACAGCGATCTCGGCGACGCCCTGGACGCGATGAACGGCGCGGACAGCGGCTACCTCAAGGCCAAGGCCTACAGCGACGGACCGGTCGAGGAGGTCTTTACCTCCCGCCGGATCCGGAGGCTGTTGCAGGACTCGGGCGTCAGCTTCCAAACGCTGCTCGGCGACGTGGTCATCGACGCCGTGGCGAACAAGCTCCGGATCGAGGCCATCACCAGCGACACCGACGCCCACACCCAGCTCATCGCGGACGTGGACGAGGCCAACAACATGGCGCAGGTCCGCCCGGCGGTGATGCGGCGCGCACTGCAGCTCGGCGACTCGTACCTCTGGGCGTGGCCGGTACTCGCCGACAATGGCGACGTGGTACCTGGCCAGGTACTGATCTCGGTATTCGGGCCGCGCGAGATGCGGGTGCTCTACGAGGAGGACGAGCCCGGCAAGCCGCGGGTGGCGATCCAGCGGTGGACCGTGAAGTCACCGCTCGGCGTGAAGCGGGTCCGCGTGGACCTGATCTACGACGACCGAATCGAGCACTTCATCGCGCGCGGGCAGCGGTCGAGCAAGCCGGGCGACTTCGAGCCGTACGGCGTGGACGGGCGGGACGCGGTCGAGGAGAACCCGTACGGGTTCCCGGTGTTCCACTTCCAGGGCACCGGTCTTCCGGGCGAGTACGGCAAGCCTGAGCACAAGTCGTTCTACGGAACGCAGAACAAGCTGCTGAAGCTGGAGATCGGCCACATGGCGGGCGTGGACTTCTTCACGCTGCCGCAGCGGGTCGCGCTGCGCGACGCCGGCCGCGTCGGTCCCTCGTCGATCGACGATCTCGACGAGGACGACTTCGACCTGCCGACGAACGGGCTGCACTCCGAACCCTCGAAAGGTGACCGGAAGTCGAAGCTGTCCAGCGAACCCGGATCCATGTGGGATCTCCAGGGTTACAAGGACGTGAAGCAGCTCGACCCCGGCGACCCAAAGGTGTTCCTCGACCCGCGTACCGCGTACCTGCGTGAGGGGTCGGTGGCGTCGTCCACGCCGTTCCACCTCTTCGACCGCACCGGGCAGATCCCGTCCGGGGAGTCACTGAAGACCGCGAACGAACCATTGGACGCCAAGAGCGGGTTCCGCAAGACCTCGTTCGACGGCACGTTCCGCGGTTTCTACCGGTTCGTGCTGAAGCTGCTCGGCGTCGAAGCGCCGGTCAGCATCGCGTGGGCTCCGATCGAGTCGACCGACGAGAGCACGAAGCTCGGCCACGCGAAGCAGAAGCAGGAGCTGGGTGTCCCGATCGGACAGTCACTCACGGAGATCGGCTACAAGCTCGACGACGTGAACATGTGGCTCGACGACGGCGATGGCGGCCTGCCACAACGAGTCGAGCTGCTGGCCACGCTGGGTCAGGCGGTGTCCGCGTTCTCCACAGCGGTCGCTGCCGGGGTCATCGACGAGAGCATGTTGCAGCAGGTGATCACGAAGGTGATGGGGGACATCGATGACCAGTCCTCAGGATCCGCGTGACCTGATCCGGCAGCACGACGAGGAAGCGCAGGCTGTCGAGGACCAGGCGGTCGCCGAGGTCGTCGGCCCGGTCGAGTCGGTGTTCACCGCGTTGTGGCGGTGGGTGCTGCGCACCTGGGCGCGGTTGTTCGGCGCCCCGAAGTCGACGGCCGAGGGCGAGCCGCTGCGGTCGCTGCTGGACGAGCTGGTTGCCCGGATCGTTGGCATCGGACTGAATCCCGCAGACGCGCTCCTGGCCAACGCGCAGCGAGCGCGGTTGCTCGGTGCGGACCAGGGAGCCCGAGAGATCGGCATCCCCACCCTGGCGGATCCGGGCGAGGTGCTTCCCGAAACCAGAGAAGCGATCGCTCGCGGGGTCCGCTGGGCACAGCAGAAGCTCGAAACCGGCGCCGACGAACTGCGGAAGCTGGACACGGCCGACCTCGATGAGGTATTGAAACACGCCTCCGTCGCCCGGCAGGCGAAAGCGATCCTCGAGCGAACGGCCCGCACCACGTTCAACACCGAGCTGAACGAAGGTCTCGTGGCGGCAGCGAAAGCCACCGGTGCACAGCTGGTGTGGATCGCTGAGCATGACGCGTGCCTAGCTTGCACAGGTCTCGCCGGTCATGTCGTCACGCCGGGGCGGCCGTTCCCGGACGGAAGACGCTTCGGAGGACGCCGCGGGGAGTTTGCGCCCGTGCTCGCTCCACCGTTGCACCACAACTGCCGATGCCGTGTTTCACCCTGGATGGGGCACGACAAGGACAAGGCAGAGGCTGCCACGCACGACTGGGCGGACGCCATCAAGGACGCCCAAGAGCGCGGCGATCAGGTGGCGGTCGACGCCGCACGCAAGGCCGCGGCTGCCGCCAAGCAGTCGGCGACCGTGGATCTTCCGGAAGCGCTGCGGCGTGAGGCCGAACGTGCCGTTCTTCGCGGTGACTCCGCATTCGACGGTGAACGTGCCCGGCTAAGCGCGGCGGATCGTCTGCTAGCCAAGGTCGGCGCCGACAAGAACGCGCCTTCACCGTACGGCTGGAAGGTCCCAGCGTCGGTGAAGGCGAAGGCACGTGCCGCGATCAAGCGCGGCACTTTCACCGCCCGGCCGGTATCCACCGGCCGCAAGTAGCCCCGTGACGGGGCTGAACCCGAGGAGGAAGCCGAGATGGCTGACGACCCCACACCCGCACCGACTCCGACTCCGACGCCGAACCCCGCACCGGCTCCCGAGCCCGCGCCCGTCGAGTGGAAACCGCCGACGAAGGCCGAGTGGGAAGCCCGCGAGGCTGAGCTGTCCCGCGTGAACGCCGAGTCCGCCGGTCGCCGCGTGAAGCTCAAAGAGCTGGAGCAGAAGAACGAGACCGACACCGACAAGGCCAAGCGGGAAGCCGAGGAAGCCGCGGCCGCGCGTTTCAAGCCGACCGCGATCAAGGCGTCGGCGAAGTCCGCACTGCTGGAAGCCGAAGCCAAGACCGAACGAGTCGGTGCGCTGGCCGGACTGCTCGACGTGTCCAAGCTGGACATCGACGACAAGGGTGAGATCACCGGCCTGGACGCCGAGGTCAAGCGCGTCAAGGCCGAGTACCCGGAATTCTTCAAGGCCGAGGGCGACGGCGGCAAGCCGCGTCCAGGGAAGCTCACGCCGGGCGGCAAGTCCACCGGTGAGGCACCGAAGACCGCAGGCGAGCAGATCGCCGCCCGTTACGGCGGATAGCCCGCCACGCCAGAACCACGAGCAGCCCGTGAGGGCGTCCAACCGCACCCGTGACGGGGAAGCGGTGACTTTCCCTTTAATCCCAACAGAAACGGAGAGCCATCATGGCTGTCACTTTCACCGGGGCGGGCTGGATCCCGATCGAGACCAACCCCGATGTCATCCAGAAGGTTCAGCAGACCTCCGCCGTACTGCGGTGGGGCAACCCCGTACCAATGGGCAGCAACACCAAGTACACCCCGCGTTCCGGCGGCGTGACGATCGGCCGGTGGGCGAAGTCCACCAGCGCCCCGGCGGACGCGAGCCCGAACGACTCGGTGCTGCTGAACACCGACAAGTTCGGCGGCAAGGTCGTCGTCGCGGCCGAGGACATGGAGGACTCGCTGGCGTCCATCGTGGACGCCAAGAGCGTGGACGCGGGTAGCTCGTTCGCGAAGCTGTTCGACAACGTGACCCTCGGCATCACCGCGGCGAAGGGCACCAGCGGGTGGGGCTTCGACTCCCTGTACTACCTGCTCACCCAGAACGACACGGTGACCGGCTACACCGGCGGCACGAACCTGTCGACCGGTGCGACCGCCGCGACCTACGACAACCTGTCGTCCTCGCTGGGCGTGTACGAGCAGGGCGATTTCTTCGAAGAGGAAGAGACCGTCGCGATCGCGCACCCCGCGTTCAAGCAGATCTTGCGTGGCATCAAGGACAGCCAGGGTGCGCCGATCCTGAACGAGTCGACCGCGGGCGTCGCCGGCGGCGGCCAGGGCGGCACGCCGAAGCTGTTCGGCTACGACCTCCAGTGGTCGATGGGTGCCAAGACCAGCGCGGCCGGTTCCAGCTCCCCGACGGGCAAGCCGTTCATCGTGTGGGGCAACCGGAAGTACCTGCAGGTCGGTAACCGCACCGGCGGCGAGCTGGCGGTCAACTTCCAGGACACCGACACCGGTATCGGCGTCGACACCGACGAGAACCTGCTGTACTTCCGCGCTCGCAAGGCCTTCGCGGTCGGCGCGCCGGGCGCGTTCTCGATGCTGGTGATCGGCTGATCCCGTCGACGTGGCGGGGTCGCGTGCTGCGCGGCCCCGCACCCGGAAGGAGGCGTCATGGTGGCGACCTGGGCGACCGCGGGCGACGTGCTCACCTACGCGAAGAAGACCGTGGACGACGCGGCGGTCATGGTCGCGCAGGGCACGATCGACCTGTACGCCGGGCGGATTCCCGCCGACGCCGACCGGGTCGGCGCACGGGATCAGTACTGGCTGAAGCTGGCGGTGGCGTATCAGGCGGCGTGGCAGGCCGGGCAGCCTGATCTGTTCGAGCGGCTCGACATCACCTCGACCGGCGGGAGCCAGTCGACCGACGGTGAGGAGTCGTGGATGACGCTGGCCCCGCACGCGGCGCAGGCGCTGCGACGGGTGTCGTGGATGGGCTCCGGCTCGTTCCACGTCCGGGCGCCGAGTGAGACCGGTGACCGGCCGCGTGAGGTGTACGGCGACGACGACCAGATCGACCCGGGGCATTGGCGGCCGATCTGATGTGGGCGTTGGCGACGTGCCGGGCGTCCATCTTCCGCGGCACGGTCGCAGAGCCCGCGTATGGCGACCCGGTGCCGAACAACCTGACACCGGCGTCGAGCGGCGTGCTGCTCGCTGTCGAGGAACGGAACTCCCGCACCTGGGATCCGGCGGCGCAGACCCCGCGCGTCGTGCGGGTGGTGAATGGCACGGTTCCGTCCACAACGGACATCGTCACAGGCGACCGGATCCGCGACGACACCAACGGCGTGCTGTACCTCGTGCAGAACGTGACCCGTCCTCGGACACCTGGCCGGACACCGGATGTGCGGCTGGACCTGAAACGGATCGGCGACGACGGGGGGTGAACCATGGCGGAATACCGCGAGGCCCCGGACTGGCGGGAGAAGATCGCCGCCGACGTGCGCGGCCTGTTCTCCCAGCTCGTCGGGGAAGTCCTCGACGATGCGATCGCCCTTGTCCCGATCGACACCGGGAATCTGCGTGAGTCGTTGTCGAGCGAGATCAACGGCGACACCGCCCGGATCGGCTCGGAGCTGAACTACGCGCTGTACGTGGAGGAAGGCCACCGGGTCGGATACCGCGGCCCGGACGGCGAAACGGTCTTCACCGGCGACGTGGTGCCGCCGCAGCCTTACCTGCGTCCGGCGCTCTACCGACGGCGGGGTGGCTGATGGCGGCCCCGTTCATCTACGCCTCGGACGAGGCGGTGACGAAGGCGTGGCTGGCGCAGCTCGACGGGTTCTCGGCAGGGATGGTCGGGGAGACCCTGCCGCGCGACGCTGGCAGCTGGGCCACTTCAGGGTTCCTGACCGTGACGGTGGCCGGCGGGGCGACGGTGCCGGAGTTCCGGCTGGAGTCGCCGGTGATGGACGTGCGCGGGTGGGCGACCACGCCGGGCACGGACGCGCCACCGTGGAACAAGGCACGCAACCTCGCGCTCAGCGTGCAGGCGGGAACCTACCGGCGAGAGCCCTGGTTCGTAGAGCTGCCCGCGTGCAGTGAGAACGCCGTCGTGAAGACGGCCTACCTGCTCGGGAAACCGAGGCGGGCGTACGGCGACTTCGGCGACTACGCCGTGTACGTCCTGAACCTGGTGCTGAACTGGGTTCCTGTCGTCAAGAGCACCCCGTGATGGGGACTGACCAACAACCTTTCGGGCCACACGGCCCACAGTCCTCTTTGGAGTGATCATGGCCGACACCGCTGGCCTGCAGCCCGGGAACCTCGTGATGGGTCCCGCACGGCTCTACATCTACCGCCTCGCGTTCGACCCGGCCCTGGCCTACGAGCCCGCGCTGACGGACATCAACCTCGCCCCGGCGGCGTCCGCCTGGTACGACACGGGCATCACGCTCGGCGGGACCAACGTCAATGTCTCGCCGACGTGGACGCCCCTCACGGGTGACCAGCTCGTCGACAAGCTCGGCGCGCGGCTCACCGATCGCGACATCAAGTGCACGGCGAACTTCGCCGAGATGACGCGGGCGAACATCGCCTACGCGTGGAACATGACCGCAGGCCCGACCGGCGCGAACTACAGCGTCTCGGACCTGAACGCCGGGCAGACCGCGAACCGCGCCCCTTATCGGACGGTCCTGGTCGACGGTCTCGGCCCGGATGTGACCGACGGTTCCCGGTCGAAGAAGCGCCGCGCGATCCTGCGCAAGGCGCTGCCGTCGGGCGACACCGCGCTCAACTGGGAGAAGGCGAACCAGCAGGCTCTCGCCGCGGAATTCCAGGCCTTCTTCGTGTCCGAGTCGATCAGCCCGATCCGGTTGATCGACGAGGAATAACTCGCGTAATCCCCTCAAACGCAGTCCCGTTCCGCACGCACCTGCCTGCGTGCGGAACGGGACTGCCCCACTTCCCTTGTCCTGGCAGGAGGACCACAGCATGGCCGCATCTACCCCGCGCAAGACCAGCACCCGGAAGGCTGTCGCGCCGCGTAAGCGTCCGGTAGCGAAGCCGAAGGCCAATCTCGGAATCGTGCTCGACGACGACTCGGCGAAGGCCGAAACCGAGGCACTGGTCGCCGAGCGAGAGCCGTTGTTCACGGTCGGCGGCGTGACCTACACGATCCCGAAGTGCGTGCCACCGTCGTGGTCGATGAAGGCTTACCGGATCGCCATCGAGCAAGGCGACTCCGCAGCGCTCGCGTTCGCCGTGGACAAGCTGCTTACCGAAGAAGCATGGGAAGCTCTCAGGGAGTGCGAGACCGTGACCCCCACGGCGTGGGAGAAGGTTCTCAACATCCTGGTGGACCGAATCCTGCCCGATGGGGTGCTTGGCCCAAAAGCGTGATTGACGCCTGGCACGAACGGCTTTCGATCGTCGGCTGGTTCTTCACCCATCTCGACGATGTGCTGTCGGACATGAGCGTCTTCCACCGGGTCGACGACCTCGACCAGGTCGCGGCCGCGGTGTTCCTGCCGCGTATGGTGCGGCTCGCCTTCTACGACGGTGCCGTGCGCCACGCGATGCAGCGCGCCCTTGAACAGTCCCCTCTCGTCTCTGTCGACGAGCCACGGCGCGAGGAGCCCGCTCCCGTGCGGACGCGCACCACCGACGAACTGAAAGCCCTGAATCAGTCCCGCGAGTACGGGCCGATGGGCGTGAACCAGGCCGGAGTCTTCGACTTCGACTGACCGGAGGAAGGGGTTCGCGGTGACCGCACCTGGTGGTGACTTCAAACTAGCCGGCGCCTACGTCGAAGTCCGGCTGAAGGACGAGACTTCCGGCGACGAGAAGCGGATCCGGGCGAAGATCGAGGGCGAGAAGCCCGTTTCGTTCGGCACGGCACTGAAGGACCCGGCCAATACCCGGCTGGTGAAGGAGAAGATCGAGCGGGAGACGAAGCCGACCATCCGGCCGGAGGTCACCAACCCGATCGACGCCGCGTGGCGCGCGAAGATCCAGGCAGCGATCAAGGCGACCAGCGCGCAGGCACTGAACGTCCCCGTTACACCGGACACGGCGATGTTCCGTCGTGACCTTGAGGAGTCGCTGAAGAAGGCGCAGTCGCTCGTCCGCGCCGAGATCCCCACGAAACCCGAAGACGCAGCGAAGTTCCATGCAGAGCTTGAGGCGATGGTCGTCACGGCACAGGCCGGGATCAAGGCGAAGATCCCGCTTGAGGTCGACGAGAAGGGCGCCCGCGAATCGGCCCGGCGTGGCGGCGCGGTCGTGGATAGCGAACTGGGACGTGTCGCGTCCCGCGCTAACGCGAAGTTCGATGCACTGAAGTTCCTCGGGTTGTCGATCGGACTGCCCGCAGCGGCGTCGGTCGGCGCAGCCGGTGTTGTGGCGGCGCTCGCGATCGCTGGTGGTGCGTTCGCCGGGCTCGGCGTCTATGCGGCGTTGGCGTCGGACCAGGTGCAGAGCAAGATGCAGGGCCTGTCGAAGCGGGTCACGGCCGAGTTCGACGGAATGGCCTCGATTCTGGAGGACGAGACTGTCGCCGCGGTCGACGCCGTCGGGCGGTCTTGGGACCGGCTTGCGCCGCAGATTCGGGCGGGCGTTGCGGCCTCGGCTCCGGCAGTGCGGGAGCTGACCGGTGCCGCTACGGACTTCGCCGAGAACGCGATGCCGCGGCTAATCACTTCGGTGAAGGCGTCCGAACCTGCGCTCAAGGGACTGCGCAGCTTCGCCGCGTCGGCCGGAACAGGTCTCGGGGAGTTCTTCGAAAACGCGTCGCACGGCAGCGAGTCCGCCGGCCGATCGATGGAGGTTCTCGGCCGCATCGTCGGCGACCTGGAGTCCGAACTCGGGACCCTGCTGGCGAATTTGGCACAGGGGTCGACCGGGCCGCTAATGCAGTTCCAGTCCACGCTGAATGCTCTCTACGGGGTGGTCAACACCGTCACCACGTCCGGCATGCCCGCGCTGCAGGGTGCGACGGCTGGGTTCCTCGGAACGCTGACCGGCGCCCTGACGCTTGTGAACGGATTCGCGAGTGGTCTGGGTTCGTGGGCGGGCCCGCTGGCGATGATCATCGGTCAGTTCAAGGCACTCGACATGCTGTCGTTCGGCAAGTTGTCCAGCGGTTTGAAGGGGCTCTACTCCGATCTCGGTCGTGCCGGCCAGGGATCGACTGGGCTTGGGAACACCTTCGGCGGCACAGCGGGGAAGGCGGGCATCGCCTCGGCCGCGTTGATCGTTCTCGGCGTCGCGCTGAAGACGATCGGTGACCGGTCACAAGACGCGGCAGATCACCAATCGGAGCACGCCTCCACAGTCGACCGCATGACGGCGGCGTTCCGGGAATCGAAGGGCGTCATCGACGCCAATGTCCGGGCGATGCTGCAGACCGATCCGGCGTACAAGCGGGCAGCGGAGAACGCGCAGGTTCTCGGCGTCAACGTCCACCAGCTCGGCGAGGACTTGGCCGCCGGTGGCGGTTCGGCCACGGCGTCGGCTCAGTCCATTCGGGACGTGGGCAAGGCGCTGATCGACGCCGCGCATCCGGCTGGGCGGCTCGGGCAGACGATGCAGGACAACCTCGCGAAGCTGATCCAGCAGGGCGGCGCGGCGAAGGACGTGTCGGGTGACATCGAGGCTCTCGCCGCTCAGTACCAGATCGCGACAGGTGCGTCCGAGGCCGAGACCGCTGCCTATGCTGGGAAGATCACGAGGTTGTACGACCTTGCGGGGCAGTACAACCAAACCGGCGGGGCGGCGGAGAAGGCCGCGAAGGATACCGCGGAGTTCAACCGCCTGCAGTCCGAGATCAGCTCGGAGAACATGCGGAAGATTACCCCGGCCGCGTACGCAGCGCAGGTCGCTACCGCATCACTGCAGGCCGCATTCGCGAAGCTGAATGAAGTCGGCGGAGACGTGGCCGCCAAGGGACAGGCGATCATCGACGTGATGCTGCGGCTGTCTGGGCAGAAGCCTGGAGTCGAAGAAGCGTTGCAGGCGTGGAACGACGGCCTGCGAGGTATCGGAGAGTCTTTCAAAGATGCCAACATTCGAGACCACGCGAAGGACCTGATCGACGCTTCCGGCGCGATCAATACGGTTTCCGACGCGGGGTCGAAGCTGCAGGACACAGTGCAGAAAGGAGCGACCGGCTTCGCCTCGTATGCGCAGTCGCTCAAGGACGCGGGCACGCCAGCGGACGAGATTCGCGGCAAGTTGGCGACGATGCGAGACGAGTTCGCGAAGCAGCTCAAGCAGCTCGGCCTCAATGACACGCAGATCGGCAAGATCCTCGACCACTACCAGATGATCCCCGACAAGGTGATCACGCAGATGGGGCTCGAAGGCGACCAGATGTCGCAGCAGCAGATCACCGATGTGATCAACAAGCTGAAGCAGGTCCCAGCGAAGCAGGGCATCACGGTCGACGCCCTGACCGAACCTGCCGTGAAGTCGCTGCAGGACCTCGGGAACATCGTGGTCCGGTTGCCCGACGGAAAGTTCCGCGTCTTCGCCGACACCACCGAAGGTCGGCGCGAGGCGGAAAAGCTGCAAGCCGATATCAACCACTACTACCCGAACATGCGGGTGGGAGCGGATACGTCACCGGCGGAAGCGTCCTCATCGCTGTTCGTCGACCACATCGGAAACGTGGTCGGCACCATGAACATCGACGCGAACACGCTTCCCGCCGGCGGGAAGCTGACCGCGCAGATCGCCGCAGTGGATGGGTCGAAGGGCACGATGACGCTCGACGCTCGGAGAGATCCGGCGACGCGGCAACTGCAGGTCGCGGTGCAGGATGTCAACGGCGCGTGGGGCTGGATGACCATCGACGCGTTCAACAACGCGGCGAAGTCCCGGATCGGCGACGCTGTCAGGGTCGCGAATGGTTCGACCGGGTTCATCACCGCCGACGCCCATACGGGTGCCGCAGAGTCAGCGCTCAACTATGCCGCGCGAGACCGGACCGCCTACATCCGGACCATCACGGTCGGCACACCAGGTGGTGGCGGCACGGTCAACAACGCCTACCGACCAAACGCGGTGGGCAACATCCTGACGGCCAACGCCAAGGGGAACATCCTGAAGTTCTTCGCTGGCGGGGGCTTTGAGGGGCTGTCGTCGATGTCGTCGATGGCGCAGATCGTTCCGCCGAACACGTGGCGAGTGGTCGGGGACAACATGCGTGTGCCCGAGTCCTACATTCCGCTGGATCCACGCTCGGGACGGTCACAGCGGCTGCTGGACGAGACGAACGCGCGCATGGGCCGCGGCTCGCCCGGCGGCGGAGTCGTGAACAACTTCACTACGACGGTGCACACCGCGGCGGTCGAGCCGTACGCGGTCGCGGCCGCGGTGTCCGGCGAACTCGGCTGGACCATGAGGGGAGGCTGATGTGCCGACTCGGGTGATCTGGCCGACGTACACGATCGGTTCGTGGGCGGCCAATGTGGACGACGACACCGATTGCCGGTGGGTGGTGACGAACCAGACCCTCAACGATGGTGTCGCTCAGAAGACGCACGTCACCGAGCGGCCGTTCGGGATGGGTGCCTATCGCGACCGGTCGTATCCCGCGGCGCGGTACGGCGTGATCCAGGGCTGGTGTCAGGCCCCGGATCGCGCCGGCCGCGTGGCGGCCCGCGACCGGCTGATGACGTTGTTCCCGGACGGCGGGCAGGCTCTGCTGGTCATCGACGACGGGATCGCTGCGCGGCAGCTGCTCGTCGAGCTCGACAGCGACGTGCCGAAGTGCGCGGTGTGGAACACGGGCGAGGGCTTCGTCTGGCAGCTGTCACTGCTGGCCGCCGATCCCCGCTACCTGGACACGACGCCGCGGTCGGTGTCGACGACGATCGGCACCGCGTCATCCGACGGTCTCGACTGGAACGCGGGCAGCCCCGGCGGTCTGGACTGGACAGCGGGTTCGCCCGGCGGCCTGGACTGGGGCAGCAGCGGATCCGGCGGACTGCTGACCCTGACCAATCCCGGCTCGACCATTACGTGGCCGACGTTCACCATCACCACCCCGACCACGCTCACGAACCCCGTCCTGACCAACCCTGCGACCGGGGACGTGCTCGCCTACAACGGCACGATCGACGCCGGGCAGACCCTCACGATCGACTGCAGCCCGTTCACGCGCTCGGTGACCTTGAACGGCATCGACCGGTCCGGCGCGCTCTTTGCGGCGCAGTGGATCGAAATCGCCGCCGGCCAGGCGACGACCGTCCAGGCTGCGGGCACCGGCTCGGGAACCATCACCGCGACCTGGCAGTACGCCTACAACTGAGAGGGGGCCGAGATGCCTACAAACGCTGCTGGGACCGGGTTCTGGACCGCGCAGACCCGCAACAACGCATTGCAGGGGCGGACCCTGCTGCAGGGGCTGTACCTCGCCACGAACGTCGGTGGCGCGAACCCCGTTCCGCTGTCCGCCAACCGCACCGGTGTGATCTGCACGAGCGACTTTGGCGCGGACATCTTCGACCTGCGCGTGACCGTGACTTCGGGCCTGACGATGTCGGTCAAGCCCGGGACGGCGATCGTGCACCGCGACGGTGTCGGCCCTTACGAGGGCTGGCTGCGTCCTGGCGCGGTGTCGGTGACGTGCGACGCGGCCCCGGTGTCCAACTCTCGCAATGACATCGTCTGCCTGAGGATCTATGACGTGGCGCAGGGCGACACTGTCCCCGGTACCGGGCCGGTGCAGATCGAGGTCATCACCGGTACGCCGGGCGCGGTCCCGGTTGACCCGGTGAATGTTTCCGGCACGATCTCGTCCTGGCCTGCCTCTGGTGGCGGCGTCGGGATCGCGCTCGCCCGTGCCCGGGTGAGCACCTCGGGCGTCATCACGCTGACCGACGTGCGGCGCTCCACCGGTGTGCTTGGCGCGGTCCGTCCGATGTTGCCGGGTGACCTGTCCGCGGACGGCTCGAACTGCCAGGGCGACCTCCGTTGGAACCCCGCGTTGGGAACGATCCAGCTGTACAACGCTTCTGGTAGCTGGCAGCGAATCCGGTCGGGGGAAGATGTCGGAGGGGAATGGCGCGACGCACGGACCACGCCACCGATCAACCTCGGTTCGACAAAGCTGCAGTTCGCCACGAACGCCGTCTCAGCCAACGGGTTGACGTACAACGGCACCGACACGTGGACCGTCCAGACTGACGGTATCTACAACGTGTTCTGCCAGCTGCGCGCAACGTCCGCACAGAACGGCGGTATCGCGATGGGCTCCACGACGTACGCCGACGGGACGCACATCCTGCCGTTCCTCGGATTCACCCCCGGTCCCGACTATGGCCTGTCCGGACCGGTGAAGCTGACCGCCGGACAACAGTTCTGCTTCTACTTCTACAACAACGGGTCGAACACCACGATCAATAACGCGCTGCGCAACGCCATGGTGAAGATCTGGAAGCAGAACGGTGCTCCCTGATGGTCGCCGAGCGGGAGTACACCGCGGTCGTCTACTCGACTACGTCGGGCCGGATCATCTACGACCTCGACCTGGCCGACGATCCCGAGTGGACTGCACGCGTGAACGACGCCGGTGGCGGCCGGATCACCGTGCCGCTGCTGGGCGGGGCGCGGACCGCGCGCGTGCGGGAGTGGTGCGTGCCCTGGCGGTACTCGATTGCCGTGGTGCGCGGAGACACCGTGTGCCAGGCCGGGCCGATCGTGCCGTACGCCCCGGTAGCGGGCAAGCCGCACCTGCAGGTGGCGTTCAAAGGCTTCTGGGAGCTGTTCAACCGCAGGCTGCTGCACAACGAGAACTGGAACCCGGCCGCGACGAAGATCACCGATCCGTCGGCGGACATCTCCATCACCGACAGCTTGCCGAACATCGCTCGCACGATCGCCGACCACGCGCTGGGCTGGCACTACCGGCCCGGTTCGAATCTGCCGCTGGACTTACCCGCGGTGCTGCCCGGCGGCGGAACGAACGTGCGGAACTACCGCGGATACGAGACCGCGTCGGCAGGGCAGCGGCTGCAGGAGCTCACCCAGGTCGACGGCGGCCCGGACTGCCTGTTCCAGCCGTACCTGATCACTTCGGGTGGAGTTCGGTTCATCCGGCACCGGATGCTGCTCGGTAACCCGCTGCTCGTGCAGCTCGGCGGGGCGCTGAAGTTCGACTACCGCTCGACCCTGGTGTCGCTCAGCATCGCCGGGGACGGCTCCGGACAGGCGAACACCGCGTTCGTGAAGGGCAGCGGGAACGAAGCTGGAACCCTGTTCGGCTACGCCACCGACACCACTCTGACCGATCAGGGCTGGCCCGCGCTGGACATGGTCGACTCCGGACACACGTCGGCCTCCGAGCAGGCCACATTGGACGGCTGGGCGCGGGCGGACGTGGCGCTGTACGGGACGCAACCGGAGCAGTGGCAGGCAGTGGTGCGTGCGGACGCCGATCCGGCGTGGGGCTCGTACAACCCAGGCCACTACGCGGACTACAGCGTGAAGAACCACCACTGGCTGCCGAACGGCAACTACTCCTACCGGATCCTCGGCGTGTCTCACAGCAGCGGAACACCGCGAGGCTGTGTCGATCACCAGTTGCAGGCCGTACGCACCGGCTAGAAAGGAGACCGCGGCATGGTGGCCAACCAGCCGATCGAACGCCCCGGTTCGCAGGACTTCCTCGCGAACGAGCTTCGAGATCTTCGCCGGATCGTCGAAGAGCTGACCCGGGCCTCGCGATTCCCGTTCTCCATCGGACACGCCGGCGTCCCGGACTTCACGGTGCTGCCCTCGGAATCCGGGGACGGCACCGCGGACCTGACGATGTACTACGGCAACGGGGACCCGCTCGTCGTCACCCGGACCGTGGGCGGCAAGAAGATCTTCGGGATCAAGGACGCGTCGGTCGGCGGGGTACAGCCGTCTCTGTTCGTGACCGATCCGATCGCTGGCTATGGGCTCGCGACGCCGTACGTGCAGTTCGCGATGTACCCCTATGATCCGCCCGCGCTCGGCAACGGCAGCGGCTCGTTCTATCCCATCTGGACAGGGAACGCGCAAGCGCTGAATCCTGCGGTGCAGGCGAACATTTCTCTCAAGCTCGTGTCGACGGCGCCGAGTACGACGATGCAGGCCCGGTGGCACCTCTACGACCTCGCGACCGGCTACTCCACGTACGCCGCGGTGCAGTCGCTGACGAACGTCGCGGCGGGCACCGGCTACGCGAACAGCGCTCTGCAGGCGACCACGATCCCGCAGTCGGAGATCGGGAAGTCCCTGATCGTCGACCTCGAGGCGCGGATCTCAGCCGGCACCGGTACGGCGTACGCGTCCCCGAACTACTTCGTCGGCTCGGGCAAGGGCCTGGCCGACTCGATTGGAGGCTGGTAGTGACCGACCCCGCGCCGGATCCGGAGATCCCGACTGAAGGACCGGACGACGACACACGGCCGCCGGTCGTGCTTCCGCCGTCCCCGACCCGGCAGCCGATGCCGCCGATGCCGCAACCCCCGCCCGACCCCGTCATGGCCGTACTCGATGTGGCCACGGAAGAGAACGACGAGGGCATCGCGCTCTGATCGTCCACAATGTACGAAAGGGGTGACGGTGGGTGCTCTCGACATCGGCCAACTTCTTCAGAGCGCAGGACCGTTCGCGCCGCTGCTCGTCGTCATCATCGTCCTCGTCTGGCTGTGGCTCCGCGCCGAGCGGCGTGCCGAACGGATCGCGAAGAAGCTCGACGAGGAACGCGAGAAACGTTGGCGTGCAGAGGACTCTGCCGCACGCGCTCGCCGGAAGGTCGGTGATGTAGATGCGAAGGACTAACTGGATCGCGGTTGGAATCGCGGTGTTCGCGTTGCTCGCTGCCGGATACGCAGTGTGGGAGCCGTACACGGTTCGGCAGGATGCGGCCGCCATCCAGTCGCAGGCGAAAGGTCTCGCCGATCAGGTCGCGGACGCCTGCGCGAAAGGCGGACAGGCCGCGGCCGAACTCGGTCCGGCGTGCGCGAAAGCGGCCGAGGTGAAAGACCAGGCCCCGGTCGCCGCGCAGGCAGCGCCGGACCCGGCCATGATCCGGACCGCCGCGCGTACCGCCGTCGCCGACTACTGCGCCGCGCCGTCGCATCCGTGCCGCGGCCCCGACGGGACCAGTCCGCCCTTCGCGCTGATCGTCGACGCCGTCGTCTCGAAGATCCCAACACCGCGCGACGGCCGGGACGGCAAGGACGCCGCGACACCCGACTTCGCCGCACAGGTCGCCGCCTATTGCGGACAAGCCAACGAACCCTGCCGCGGTCCGGCCGGTGCAACCGGACTGGCTGGCCAAGACGGCCAGGACGGGAAACAGGGCGCGGACGGCGCGCCGGGACCCACCTGTCCGGACGGCTACACCGCGCAGGCCCGGCAGCAGGCCGCCGAAACCTGGTGGGTGTGCGTCTCCGATGACTCCCCGATCCCCCCGAACTGAGGAGACCAGATGGCCTACTGGCTCGACTACTCAGCCGCAAAGCTGTCCGGCGCCGTCATCAAGGCTGCCGGATATGGCGGCGTGATCCGCTACATCGACGCACCCGACCGGCTCCGCACCAAGCACACCAACCTGGCCGAGTACCGCGACCACATCGCGAACGGACTCACTGTGCGGCTCGTCATGCAGAACACCACCACTGACGCCGACGGCGGGTTCGCAGCAGGTGTGGCGAACGCGCAGCGCGCCAAGGCCGGAGCCGATCTCCTCGGCTATACCGGGGTCATCTACTTCACCAACGACCGCACCACGGTCCCAAACCCTAGAGCGTGGATTGACTACCTCGACGGTGCCGCGAGCGTCCTCGGCCTGTCCCGCACAGGCGCGTACGGGTTCAGGAACGCACTGGATCTCGCGAAAGGGCACGCTGCCGCGTTCTGGCAGGCCGGGCGCAAGTCCGAACTCGTCGGGCACGCGAACTTCTGGCAGGACAACAACACCCAGGTTCGGATCGGCGGGATCACCTGCGACCGCAACCTCGTCATCGCTGACTACCACCCGGAGGAAGACATGGCCTTCACCCCCGAAGACTTCAACCGCTTCATGTGGGGCAACGTGTTCGACGACGGCACGAAGCGGAACTTCGCCCAGTTCCTCAAGGACATGGACACCAGGCTCGCTACGTTGGCCGCCAAGGCAGCAGGTGCGTCCGCCGAGGAGATCGCCGCGAAGATCCTCCCGGCCCTCACCACGGCGCTGGTCGCGGAGGTCGCGAAGATCGACGCGATCAGCGACGAAGACGCCACCCAGATCGCCCAGGCGGTCACCGCCCGCGCCGGTGCGCTGCTCGGCGGTGCGGCATGATCCCCGACCGTTTCCCCCTGGCGGCCGCAGCCCGCAAGTCCTCGGCCATCTGGACCGCCGTCGGCGGAATCGTGACCGGCCTGGCCGGCGTCGGCATCATCACCGCCGACCAGAACACAGCCGTGCAGGGGCTGCTCGTCGCCGTCACTGCGGTCGTCGGCGCGGCTACCAGCGCGGCCGCCGCGTTCGGCGTCCGGCGTCAGGCCGAACCGCTCGTCACCCCGGTCGACGACCCGCGCGCCGACGACGGAACCCGCCTTGTGCCCATCCCGGGTGCATAGAACCCACTGAAGGAGGAGCCTCGCATGAGCGAGACGAAGCCGACCCGTTCCGAGGTCGAAGCCCATCCAGCCGACCCGCACTTCAACCCCGGCCACCCCCAGAACCGCGCTTGGTCCAGTGGTCCGAAGCCCCCGGAAATGCCCGCTGAAGCGGGCATTGTCGAGATGTTCCAGGAGCCCGGCGGCCCCATCAGCGGGCGCGACGTGACGATTCAGAAGCCGGCCATCGAGACGGAGGACAGCACCGCCGACGACAAGTCGAAGACTCCTCGCAAACGCTGAGCACCGTGAAATCCGCCCTCCCTTCCAGGCCGTCTGGCCAAGAGGGGAGGGCGGATTTCGCATGTTCCTAGCGGCTACTGCGCGGAGAGTCTTCTCCGTGGTCTTCGACGACCTGGACGAACTCCTGGGTGTGTGCGCCGTCCCGCCTGTTGTAGTACCAGGCAGCCGGTAGGAGCGTTCCAAGGACGACGACTACGCCGATCCCGAGGATTCGAAGGCGTTCAAGTGCCTCGGCCTGGTCGACGAAGAACAGGATGACCACTGGCAGCAGGACGAACGCCCACGCCACAGAGAACCATTTGACCGCTCGACCGTACAACGACCACCAGGTCACCTTGCGCCTTGACCACGGCGGGGCCTCGTCGTTGCGCATTTACTGGCCGCAGTGGCAGGCTGAGCCGCACGTGCGGCACACAGTGTTCTGGCCGTCCTTCACGATGCAGGTGCACGCATGGTCGTAGCCGAGACCACCGAACCTGCTGCCAATGAATCGCACAAGCAGTGACGATACTCGCGCGCTCGGTCCGCGCTCAACGACCGCTGTGGTGTTTGTCATCGAAACCTCCTGGAATCACTCGTTCGGAAATGAGACCCGGCCACCGCGTCGCCGAGGGGTCGTCGCGGTGACCGAGGGAATGGGGTGGCAGCGGCCAGGAGTCAATCGGCAGGCGCCACGTACGGCAGCTCGACGGGCGCCTCCTGGCCGTCCAGCTCGGCCGCGCGCCGAGCAAGTGCCGCACCGACACCCACGAGGTCTCGGCCGAGCCGCCGCAGTCCTGCCGCGTAGTGCTCGTCCGAGGGTTGCATCGTCAGCAGCTCGATGGTCACCCGGCCGATCTCGGTATTGACCTTCGCCAGACCTGCGAGGAGGTCGCGGTCACGCTTGTCCACTGCGTGCCTCCAGGTTCGCAGCCCGCTTGCGATGGCCGCAGTCCGGGCAGCGGATCGCCAACCGCGGCGACAACAGCCGACAGGCGCCTATGGCCGAGCGCTCGTGACTTCGTGCGCATCGCCGGTCCTTCTCGCACCATGGCCGAACCATCGGGGGCCAGTCCGCCGAGAGCTGCACGCGCGGATACAGGTGGGCTTCGGCGCCGAGGAACAGCCGCCACTCGTATTTAGCCGCCTCCGACAGCAACCCGGCCCGGGGCTCCGGCACCCGCAGTCGGTGGTCAAGCGCGGTCACGCCCGACCACCTCGCTGCTCCAGGCGCACCACATCGTCCTGCGCGTGCTGAAGGTTCGTGACCAGGTCGGCCAGCGCGCCGCCCCGGAGGATCGCCGTCGGGCCCTGCCCGATCCCCACGGCAACGACCAGGACTCCGCTGTCACGGATGAGCCCGGCTGTTACGTCCACGATCCGTCCGACCGTGTCGAGTGTCCGCACCTGCCGCTCAAGACGCCATCCTCGACCCGTCACGCCAACTCCCGTTCCTCGGCTCTACCTGTGGAACCCCGCTACGAGTAGTCTCGGCGTCACATGCGGTGAGTTGAATGGGAAAGGTGTCCACAGAGTGTCCACACCCGTGACCGTGCCAGGGTCTCGGCTACGGGCCGAGCGTGACGCTGCTGGGCTGTCCCTCGCCGAGATGGCGAAGAAGACGCGGTTCTCCAAGTCCCTGATCGGCATGGTGGAGACCGGCCAACGCACGGCGTCGGCCGACCTGGTCGAGGCCTACGAACGAGTCCTAGGGGTCGACGTGTCGCGGAAAGACATCACTCACGCGAACCTCCTCACGGTGACGAAGGCGAGCCGCGCACAGCTACTCGCCGGCGTCGAGCAAGGCGACCCCGGTCCCCTGCGGAAGACCCCGACCGCGCACCGCACGGACGTGAGCCTCGGCAGCGTCGTGTCGGAGAAGGCCGCGGAGTGGTTCCGGAAGTGGGCGGTCGAGGGCGACACGGCGACGCTGCGAACGAACTCCCTGTCGGTGATCGCGAAGCTGCCAGGCAAGGAGAACGCTGATCTCGTGATCCAGGTGCTGGAGAACGACCCGAAGGTCCGGCGGCTGATCGTTGCGTCCGAGATTTCGCGGCTGACGCAGCTCGATTGGAAGGTCGCGCTGCAGGGTGCCGACGACCCGACCACGATCCCGGAGCCGCGTAAGCTCGCGCCGAAGCTGGCCAAGGGCGCGATCAACCCGAAGGGCACCGAATCACGGTGGGCCTGTACCTACCTGCTCACTCGCATGGTTTCGGTCCTCGGTCGGTAGCAGGCGCCTGGCTACCGTGTGGCGGCGACGATGACGCACACCAGCCACACCAGTCCGGAGATCACGGCGGCCGCGATCAGCCGCGCGTCGGCCGCAGCCGCGATGATCCCGACGATGGAGGCGACGCAGGCGACCGCGGCCCACGGCGCGATCGTCGACTCGAGGTGTCGCGTCGGCTTGCTGTTCGGCGGCTTCGGGCCTGCGTTCGACATCTGAAGTCCCTCCCTGGTGATGACGACTCTTCGAGTCGTGTGGATCACGCGAAGCGTTACCGCGCCCATCGACGTAGCTCGGCCGCCACGGTCAGCTCGGCGCCCGTGCACCCGACCTGACCGATCTCCCGCTGTCGCGCCGTCAGGTATGGCCGGTAGTCCATCCAGCCGGTCGACATCGCGGTGCAGTCCGCGACGATCTCTGCGTGGTCGTGCCCCAGCGCGGCGTACAGGTCGCTGGCACCGGTCGCCCGGTACTGCCAGACGTGCGCGACCTCGTGCGCCACGGTCGCCGCCAGGTACCGGCATCGGATGCCTGTGGAGAACGTCAGCAGCTCGGGCTCGGCGTAGCCGTACACGTCCGCCGTACCGGTCTCGGCCTCCATCACCGACGGCGAGATGAGCCGCACGCGCACCCGGTGCTCGCCGAGCTGATCGAGCGACCACCGGATCACCGACGGGGCATCGCAGTTCGTCGCGGCGACCGACATGGCTGCCGGTTGGCTCGCACAGACGACGCTGAACATGAGGAGCCCGGCGAGTGGATAAGCGAATCGAGGTAGAAAGTGTTGCCGCATTGAAGCTCGCCGCTCCGCTTAGCGGAGATGAGGATCTTCAGTGGGTGCCCGTGGGGTGCCCGGATGCTAAAGATCATGCGGGCACTCGACGGTATGAAGCGACATCAAAAGAGACTCTGACCTCGAGAATTAGGTATCGGCCGGTACGATCCGGTACCGGCGATACCTCGCCTGGTATGTCTTGTAAACAGAAGGTCAGGGGTTCGAGCCCCCTTGGCGGCTCAAGATCAACATTACCTTCGACCTGCTAATATATCGCGTTTCGCGAGTCTTATTCACATTTGACGTGGGCCATTGAGCTCCGTTTTCACAGCCGCGCTGATCCTGGGTTGCAGTCCAGCAGCGATCCGATGGCACTGCGGATCTGATCTCGGGTGGCCTGTGCCTTGATTCTCGGCGCCGAAGTCATCTTCACCGTTTCCGGCGCCGGCCAGGCTAGTGACAAGCTTGCGGAAGGGACCCGCCGGTGACGAAATCGTGTGCGAGGGCGTCGCAGAGTCGGCGTATCGCGGGCCCGGTGCTGGTGAACCAAGGCGTGATGCTGTGGTCGAGGCTGCCGCTGGCCAGTGTCGAGCCGTCCGGACTCCAGGCCACCGAGGTGACATTCCGGGTGTGGCCGCTGAGGGTGGCCCACCTTGTATTGCTGGCGGTGTCCCATAACGTGATGGTTTCGTCGTCACCGGCGACGGCAAGGAGGCGCTGGTCAGGGCTGAATGCGGTGCTGCGCACCCGGCCGTTGTGCCCGGTCAGTTCTGCCTTGCGGCTCCAGGTCGCGGTGTCCCAGACCGCGACCGCGCCGTCGTGCGCGGCGGTGACGAGCGATCGGCTGTCCGGGCTGAACGTCAACGTGCTGACCGGGCTGTCGCTGAAGTCCACTGTGAAGCTGCCGGTGTACGTTGTCGTGTCGAGTATCAGGACTCGGCCTCGGTGTGAACCGATGGCCAGCATCCGGCCGTCGGGGCTGTAGTCGACGTCGGTCGGGGTGATGTCGCCGAGTGGCACGTGACGGCGTTGTCGTCGGGCCCAGTCCCAGAGCACCAGCGTGGTGCTGTTGTCGATGACGGCGAGGGTCTGCCCATTCGGACTGAACACCGCTTTTCCTGCCGACGAACTCAATCCGCTCATCGTCGCCACGCGCTGGAGTGTGGCGGTCTGCCAGAGAGTGACCTCGGTCCGGTTGCTGACCGTCGCGATAAGGCTCCCGTCTCGGCTGAGAGCTGGACCGGCCGCCCACGGGGTGTCGGTCTGCGCGTCCGATATGACGTGGCGTGGCGTGTGGTCATCGAGGTCCCATGCCACGAGTGAGCGATCCGTACCGGCGCTGAGCAGCGTTCGGCCGTCACGGGTGAACACGATCCCGTTGATCTCCGCGGTGTGGCCCAGGAAGGGAAGTGCGCCGCGGTCCCATAGGAGTACACCCGCTCCGTTGTCGCCTGCGATGACCGATCGGCCGTCCGGACTGACTGCGAGGGGGGACGACCATTCCGGTTTGCCGCCGTCAAAGCGGGCGATCGTGGCCCGCCGCCGTACATCCCAACCGACGAGGGTCCCGTTGGTGTCGAGGGAGTACAACCGCGCGCCGTCTTCGGTGAACTGGAGGTTGCCGATCTCGGCCTCATGCGCGTGGAGTTCGGCTTCCACGCGATGGGTTCGCACGTCCCAGAGCCGCAGGACCTTATCTTGTCCGCCGGTCGCGATCAGCCGGCCATCAGGGCTGAACACGACCTTGTTCAGCCAGTTACCCGGCCCCGGCAACACCGCCCGTCGCTGCTTGGTAGGCAAATCCCATAGGGTTACCGCTCCGTCGGATCCCGTGCTGGCGATCAAGCCGCCGTCCGGGCTGACCGCGACGCCGGCGATGTGGCCATCGCCGGTGGTCAGGGTCGTCACCGGGGTCGCCCGCGTGGTGTCCCACATCCGCACCGCGCTGGCCCGGGCACGGGTGGCCGAGCTCGCCACGAGCCATCGACCCTCGGGGCTGAAGGCCAGGCCAGTGACGGAGTACCCGTCCGGATCGGAGTCCGTGGAGAGCAGCGACCGGCCGTGCACATCCCAGAGCAAAAGCTCGCCTGCCGAAGTCGCGGTCGCGAGCCGCCGCCCGTCCGGGCTGAAGGTCGCGCTGGTGACCAAACCGAACTGGCCGCGGAGATCCCCGATCGAGCGTCGCGACGGCAGGTCCCACAAAGTGATCCGGCCAGGCTCGCCGACCACCGCCACCAACCGCCCGTCCGGGCTCACCGGCACACCGGTGATCATCCCGTTGGACATCGGAAGCTGGGCTTGGTAGCTCCGGCGGGAGGCCAGGCTGAGCAGTGCGCTGCGTGCTTCTGGCGTCGGGTGCGCCTGGTAGGCGTCCAGGCTCAGCCTGATCGCCGCTGCCACGTCCTTGATCGCGAGCGTGCGCGCTTCGGCGGCGAGTTGGCGCGACAGCGCGATCCGTTCTTGGCGTAGGGCGTCGTGCCGCTGCACGGCGACCACCGATCCGGCCCCTGCCACGATCACCACCAGCGTCGCCAACGCGGCGATCAGCCAACGCAACTGACGGATGCGGCGGCGGGCGCGAGCCTTGCCCTCGTACTGCTCGGCGCGGCTCGCGGCCACGAAGGCCTGTTCCGACACGGTGAGATCGTCGGTGATTTCCTCAGTGACCATGGTCAGCCGTGCACCTTTATACAGCGCTTCACGGTCGCGGCCGAGTGACTCCCATACTCGTGTGGCGTCGGTGAGCTGACGGCGGATCCGCAGGATTCCGCGATCCTCGGCCAGCCATTCCCGAAGCCGTGGCCAGCAGCGGATCAGTGCTTCGTGCGAAATCTCGACGCCGGTCTTGTCCAAGGTCAACAAGCGGGCCTTTGCCATGGCGTCCAGGACGATCGTGGTGTCGGGATCCGCGTCCAGTTCGTCGCGGGTGATGCGGCGCTTGGTGTCCTCGGTTCCCTCCCCGAGTGCGGTCAGCCGCAGCAAGATGTTCCTGGCACGACGCTGCTGTGCGAGCTCGAAACCACCGAAGACGTGCTCGGCGGTGTTTGCCACCGAACCGTCGATGCCGCCGGATGCCTCGTAACCGGCCAGGGTCAAGGCGTTGCCCCGACGGCGAAACCACGTCTCCCGCAAGGCGTGCGACATCAGCGGCAATACCCCGGCCTGGCCGGTGGCGTCGCCGATGAGCCGGGAGACCAGGGCTCCCTCGACACTGCAGCCCTCGCTGACCGCCGGCTGGACGATCGCGGCCCGCATCTCATCTGTGGTCATGGGGCCCACCAGGACCTGTGCCTCACGTAAGGCTGTGACCAGTTCAGGATGACGCGTGCAATGACCGTAGAAGTCGGCCCGCACCGCGAACACCACCCGGATTTCACCCGGCCCGCGGGTGGCCGCGAACAATGAGGCAAGGAACCTCGAACGAGTCTTCGCGTCGCGGCAAAGAGTAAAAATTTCCTCGAACTGATCGATCACCAGTGTGAACGCGCCGTCGAGGCGCTGGTCGGCCACGATCTGCCGGATCGTCATGCCCAAGCTGTGTGGGTCACCGACGAAGTCGGCACGCAGCGCGCCGGCCGCGATACGTAACCGCGGTCCCAAAGCGACCGCGCATTCCCGAAAGGGATCGGAGGTCGGGGTGATCACCACGACCGAGGAGGCACCGAGTGCGGGCACGAAGCCCGCGCGCAGTAAGGACGATTTCCCTGCTCCCGACGCGCCGACGACCGCGACCAAACGATGCTCGTCGCAATGGGCGACCAGGTCTGCCACCAGCTGCTTCCGGCCGAAGAACCGATGGGCGTCCCCCGACCCGAATGCGGCCAATCCGACGTAGGGCGACGGTTGCGTCGTCGACTCGGCGGTCAGGGCCGAGGGCGCGGCCACCTCAGCGGCCTCTCGCCAGCGAGCCTCCCAGTGGCGTTCGTCGCCCCCGCAGACCCGCACGTAAGCCAGGGTTACCGCCAGGCTCGGCAGTTTCCGGCCATTGGCCGCCGCGGCCAGGGTCGCCGGCGAGTAGTGCGCGTCGACGGCCAGCTTCCGATAGGTCGGGTTGCCTGCCTGCTGTCTGAGCCGGCGCAGCTCGAAAGCGAATCTGGGCTCCACGCCCGTGTTTGGGTCGAACTCGCGTTCCGGTCGTGGCATCGAACGTCCCCCCACGTTGTCATGGCGCTGGTTGTCCGGCGACAGCGCCGACGCCTGACAACCACACGCAGTACAACAGCTCGGCGCGAACGCCGGATCCCTCAAAGGGTTGAGCACGAGTAGCCCTTGAGACCGAGGCAGGGCTCGGCCAGGCAGAGTTGCCTCTGTTTCGGCCGCGACACAGTAGGTGCACAGCGCTGACAAGCGCATCAGCGCATGTCGGGACCACATTTTCGCGCTGTCGCGATTGTCTTGGCATGTGGACCAGTGGCGCTTCGGCCGATTGGCCTGACGACCTGTATGACGTTTACGGGTGAGTGACAGCGGTTTGCCACCAGGGCATCTCGTCATGCCGGCTGCCGCTTACCGTCGACACCGCCAGTCTGCGCATCAAGACATTCCGGTCGATGTCCTATCGCCAATCTTCGACACCCCACTGCGCCGCGATACGAACTAGCCCTGCGAGCCGGTTGTTTGTCTTCTTGTCCGCGTCGAAGCCAGACAACCTCCTGCCCGCTAGATGTTGTAGTCGCGGGCAATCTCGTCCGCGACTGAAGGAGGTTGTACAGGTGCATGGAAAGTTGAGTTCATGGTCCATGATCGCGGCGTTCGTCTTGGCGGCGCTGTGGGCCGCGATGCCACTAGCGTCGCCTGCCTCAGCTACGTCGTCAGCCGGCGGCACGCCCGTGCAAGTGAGCGAAATATCGGCCGCGCTCGGCACGGGTGCCTATTTTGTGAACGCGGCCAGCGGGAAGTGTCTGGACCGCTACAACAATGATGGGCACAACGGGGCGCGGGTTCAGCAGTGGAACTGTGAGGATCAGGACGCCGCCTATTGGGATCTCTACGAGAAGTACATAGACGGTAATCCCTACTATTATTTCGCATCTCGGTCACACCCTGGGAAGTGCCTGGAGATCGCAAACTACGCTACGCACAACGGCGCCAAGGCGCAGATCTGGGACTGCGTGAACCAGGCCAGTGCATACTGGAAAGCAATCCCAGCGAATCACAATGGTGTGGCGTATATCGCTTTTGTAAACTATTACAGCAATAAGTGTCTTGAGATTGCCGGCGCCAGTTCCGTCGATGGTGCGATCGCTCAGCAGTGGGACTGTGCAGGTCAGCCCAATGCGATGTGGGCGGGTTATGTGAAGGGGTAATTGTCGACTGGCAGAAAAAGGGCCCCGTCGTGACACTGGATTTCTTTCCCTGCCGGTCGCGCCGATCGCGGTCCAGTCTCACGAGTTTTCTACAGCTCGAACATCGTGCTCGAGAAGTGTTGGTCCTCGACACGGGGTGCCTGGATGTACCGGGGCAACATTTACAACGCCATCCCCGGTGACGAACTCAGGGTTGCCTACGTTCCCGTAGGCGACAGAAGGTTCGTCGAAAACCCTTATCGAAAGGCGCCGAACGACGATGGTCAGGGCCATTCTAGTGCGCCCGGTCTTAAAGGTAATGGATTGAATCGGGCATGCGGCCGTCGCCCATTTTGGTACCGGCACCACATGCGGTTGCGAAATAGTGGGACAGGCAAAGTCTGGACCGGTGAAGCTAGCCGTTCTGACTAGCTCCACCGGTCCAGTCATGTCGATCGAGTGGTTGGCATGGCATCCAGTGCTGCATTCTGCTGCCTGAATCTGGACAGAATCTTTGACGAGATTTAGTTCAAGGTCGATTGCGACCGGTGTTGGTTCGCGGCAATCTCTGGCGCCATGCTGGAAGGCCGCGTTGTATTGGTCGTTCGGTGGCAACTTCCCGACTCTGCGCGCGTGCGGTGAGGAAGGCCGCGAGTACGTCAAACAGGGGTAGGCCAGCATCTATCGGTGTCTCGAAACAAGTCCTACCAGCGCAGCTCCGTGAACCCTCTTTTGCCAAGCTGCATAGCGTCGTGGTCGTGCGGGGATAATGGGAACCTATACCATACGAGAAGTTCTCGCTGTCACTGTACGTGATGCGTAGACGCACTTCGTTGACGAGGTTGTCAAGATTGCGGGGCCGGTGAGCGGGGTGTCGTCGGGCTGCCAGTCGTTGCCGATCGTGATGTGTTGATGATCGCCGTCTTGCCTTTCGTCCCCGACCGCGACGCCCCCGCCGCAGGTGATCAGGACGAGCCGGGGAATGCCGTCGTGATCGAAGATGTCGGCGGCCTGCTGTAGTCGGGTATGGTGACCGCATGAATCCGCCGCCAGACGGCAAACGTCGACGTTTTTGGCCGATAGCCGACGTCGGCAAGGAGCCCACGGCGGCCTCTCTCGGACGGTCGAGCCCGCCTGAGCGAACCTGGGCAAGCGTGCTCTTCCGCGGTATCGGAGAGCGACCTGGGGTGCTTGTCGAACTGATCGTTCTGCTGCTCTGGTTTCTGCTCTTCACACGTCTCGACGCCGCTGTAGGCAAAGACCTCGCGGCCGCCAACGCCAATGCGCTGGCCCTCCAGTCCACGGAACACACGCTGCACATCGCCATCGAGCGGAGCGCGAACGACTGGCTAGCCGGGAATCCGGTCCTCAGCCAGCTGGCGGTGTACCTGTACAGGCTGTACTACGCGGTAATCGCCGGCACACTGCTGTGGGTGTTCATCCGGCACGCCGACGTCTACCGCAAGGTCCGTCGAACGATGATCGCGATGATGGTCCTCGTCCTGCCGATCTACTGGGCGGTGCCGATGTCGCCACCGCGCTCTGCTCTGCCGGGTGCCGTCGACATTGTTGCCAGGTACGACATCTTGGATCAGGCATCCCGGCATAATTGGACGAATCCCAGCCACTACACGGCCATGCCCAGCATGCACGTCGGCTGGTCGCTGTGGTGCGCGTACGCCGTGTGGTCCGCGCTCCGGGGCGCACATCCACGCCTGGCGCTGTTGTCATGGTTGTTTCCGCTGCTCATGGTGGCAACCGTGCTCGCCACGGGGAACCACTACGTTCTCGACATCGTAGGCAGCATCACGCTGCTGGCCGTCTCCATCGGCGCCGCGTCGCTGTGGGGCCGCCTCGCCGCGCGTCGGCGCCACGCCAGATCCCGGCAATTGGCCCATACGTAGGCGATCAAGGGTTCCAGCCCCCGGCCCGGTCGCTTACCCCTCAGCGCTGGGCCGCACCGAAGTTCGGTCGGTCGAGCCTCCTTCAAATCAGGCGACCTCGACGCGGCGGCACATCTCAGGCCGGATCGAGCCGAGGAACTCAGCGCGAAATTTTCCTGGCAGTCCCAGGGCGCCGTGCACGCGCTGCCGATCCGTCAACGTCGGCGGAGAACACGAGGCCACCGAGCCCGAGATCGGTGCTGTTGGCGATTTCGACCGCCTCGTCGACGGTGTTTTCCCCGATCGTGTTACCGACGGATACCCGCTATTCCGTCTCATGGTCACCGATTCGAGTGGAGTGGCATGGTGCGTATTGACATTGTCACCGCGATGGCACTCATTGAATTGTCGCTGGTCAGCTTCGAATCAGTGATCTTGATCGGATGCGCACGCCGCCATCGGCCGGTTTTCGGCAGGGGTGCGCGGTGGCCACCAGACGCGTCGCAATTAACATTCACCGCGATAACGACACACGGTGTCGGCCATGCGGAGACTTGACGATCAAGGGAAGTTGGAGCTGTGACGCACACGGGAAGCCAGATGACCGACGCGGTGCGCGTCGGGCGTCTTCTGGCTCGTGTGCTCGTCTTGCTGGGCGGCGTGGTCGCGGCGACCGTCGTGGGATGGATCGCGGGCGAGGTCACCGCGAGGGCGGATATCCCCGTGATCGAGGAAGTCCCCGAACGGATCGCTCCGATGACCGCGGTGGAGATCGATCCGCCGGAATCGGTGGCACCTGTGTTGTCGGGTGATCCGCTCTTCGCCGCGCCTAGTCCGTCGCTGCCCGCGTCCGCGGTGCCGTCACTGGCAAGGAAATCGAAGAGCGCCGCATCGCTCGTCGAGCGCGAAGTCCTCTCGGTGAAAAGCCTCGACGGCACAGCCGAATACATGGTGAGTGTGGTCACGGCCGCCGACGAGGCCGCCCGTCACGCTGTCTTCACCCTGGGCGCGTCTGTTCTGCAGCAGCCGAGTGAGGTCAGTCGAGACTTGGTGGGGGCAACGGCATCCGCTGCCGGCCCGCCGGTGTCGAACTCGGTGATCACCTCCTCCGCCCCGTACTTCCCGGGTGCGGTAGGCGGCCGCACCGCCCACTCGGCACCATGCCAGGACGAGTCTCCCGGCGAGCATTCGTCCCCAGCGTCGCGCGCGCACACGTCCGGTCACCCGCGGGAAAATCGATTCCGCCCGTGGTCACCGATGTCACTGTGCGGTACGGCGACAATTCTCGCCGCGGCATGCGGCGGTGACCACGTGAGTGGCGCTGTCATGCCCGGTCGTCCCGCACGGGCCGATCGGATCTCGCTGGACTACAGCGATGTTGGACACCAAGCCGCTCTGGCCGTGGTGCTCCGGCCGGACGTCACACCCGGCTGACCCTGTCGCGACCACCTACGCCTTCGGTGTTGATTTCCTCTTCCGGGCGTGGTCGCTTTCCCTCGGCGATCGCCGTTGTCCTTCGGCGTTCGATGCCGTAGTCCCTTTCCGCGTAGCGGTCGTCCGCGACCCATTTCAACTGCACGCCACAAAGTATTTCCCACTTTGTCAGTAAAGGAGTTTTGTCATGCAAAACTGGATGAAGTACCTTCTGCAGACCACGGTGACCACCGGTGGCCTCTTGATGCTGGGCACGGGTATCGCCTCGGCGAGCGAGAACGTCAACCCCGATCTGCCTGCCTCCCCGCTGGATCAGATCGTCGCCCCCGCGGTCGGCGGGCTGACCGAGGCCATGCAGCAGGCGCGGCCGGTGCAGCAGGTGGACACGGCCGACGAGGACTCCTTGCAGCCGACCGCCGACGCGGTGGTGAACGATGTTCCGGCGGCGGTGCCGCCCACCGCTACCCCGGTCGGGCCGATCTACCCGGTGCCGATGACGTTGCTGGACTTCCTTCCGTCGCGGCTCAGCGAGGTCGTGGGCGAGGCACCGGAGCCGGACCTGAACGCACCGCTGGGCGCCGAACTGGCTGCTGCCGCGTTGCCCACCCTTCCGGTTCTCTCGCGCGTCGAGCAGGTGCACGACTCGCTTCCGATGCGGAAGCCGGCCCTTCCCGTCCACGGCGAATTCGCGGTACCGCACGCTCCGGTCGATACGACCATCGCCACCGATCCGCTTGACGCCGGCTCGGGTACCAGGGTGACCGCTGTCCACCTCGATGCGCCGAAGACCGCGACCGAGCTCGGAACTCCCGGCTCCGCCTCGACGCCGTCGGTGTCTGCCGTACCGGGCCATGCCCAGCGTGCCGACACCCCTGCCTCCGGGCTTCCGTTGGTGGGTGGGCTTTTGCCCGCCGGCGGGTCGATTCTTCCCACGAACATGGCCACGAACGGCGGCTTGCCCGTGCTCGGTAAAGTCGCCCCACTGACCCAGAATCTGCCCCTGCTCGGCGCTGTGCAGCAGCTCACCGGTTCGGGTGGGAACCTCCTGCGGAAGTAGCGGCAGGGTTCGAAGTACATGAAGGCCCCCTTCCTTGCGTCAGGCGCAAGGAAGGGGGCCTTCATGTACTTCAAGCGGGGGCACGCGACATTAGCTGATGAGATTCTTGCGCATCGCTTGTCCGACCGCGTGCGCGCGGTCGGTGGCGGCCAGCTTCCTGAACAGTCGTTGTGCGTGGGTTTTCACCGTGTCCTCCGCGAGGTGCAGATCACTGCCGATCTCGTTGTTCGTTTTGCCGAGGCTTATCCCTCGCAGTACTTCGATCTCCCGCTTGGACAAGGCCGACCCTTGTTCCACCGTGGCACGGGGCCTCGGCAGTGAGAAAGAGCCGGGCAGGGTACTGACCGACCCGGTGCTCGTACTGCTCGCTTCACAGGCCAGGAACGCGGATGCTCCCTCCCTGATCGCATCGATCGCGAGGGAGGCCGATTCCGGCGCACCGAATACCACGATCGCTGTGCCGGGCCGGAGCATGACGATCGTCTTGATCGTCTCCGTCAGGACGTCCGTTCGTACGCGGGCGCTCAAAAAGACCGTATTCGACGGCAGGATACGAAATTTGGCGATCAGTTCGGTGCTGGTCCCGGCAGATCCGACGCGCTGCATCCCCGGCGCGTTGGCGAGCAAACGGACCATGCGCTCACGCGGTTCACGTCGGCCGTCCAGGACAAGGGCGTTCACCACCACATCCTCCGTTTGTTCGAGGGATCAACAGGGGTGCGCGGCCATCCGGCGATCAGAGGTGCGGCACTTTTTTGGGACAATACACCCGATGAGGGGGGTCCAGAGCCGGGGACTTCGTGTCCGTAAAAAGGTTTCGGCTGGTCATCGGAGTGCGGGGTGGCGAGGATGCTGGGAAATCCGTTTACGGGAAAGGTAAGCAGGCAATCCGAACGAGTGAGAGTGTCGCAGGTTCGGGCGTCAGGGGCGGTCTCTTTCGGAGTAATCGCATGGGATCCGGTGGCGTGGTCGAGGATTCCGGCTGCGACCGGAGTGGGTGAGAACTGTGGAACGACCTGACCGAGAGGATCGAATGCCTGGGGCGCAGGAGAAGCGGGTAACCCGATCGGACCACATGCCTCGTGTTCAGGGCATCGCGGTACCTACACGATGGTGGCACCAAATGGAGAAGATCGTGCGTTGTCAGTACGTTTTCCTCGTCGCAGGGGAAGAAACACTGCTTGACGTCCCCGTCCGATGCGATCTTCGAATCTAGGAGATTCCCAAATGCTGAAGAAGATCGGCTTTGTCGCGACTGCGATCGCCGCCGGAGCCTTCATCGTCGGTGGTGTCGCGTCCGCCGATACTGTCTCTGACGAATACCCCGGTCATGACCACGACTACTACGGTTATGACCACAACACCCAGGTCGGCCTGGTCAACGTGAACAACACCGACGTGCTGCACAACGTGAACGGCACGCTCGGTCTGTGCGGCAACGACGTGAACGTGCTCGGCGTGCAGGTGCCGATCCGTGACTCGCTCAACGGTATCGGGGTGCCGATTCTCTCGCCGGGCTCGCACGAGGCCGAAGGCACTTCGCCGTACAACTGCGCCGCGAGTGCCGTGACCGACGGTGGCACGGTGCAGGACAACTAGAAAGACTCAGTGCCACGGTTGCCCCACGTGTACGGAAGGCGGCCGGGGCACGGGCCGTCTCCACCCGGCGCGATCGAGCCATGACCGACCTCGCCGGAGCACACCGAACGCCTACGCACCGCCCCGGCTCTCTCGTCCGCCGGGGTGTCCTGTGCGGCAATATCCTTAGGAAACTTTCACATGATCAAGCAACTCGGCTTCGTCGCCACCGCCCTCGCCGCCGGAATGGCGATCGCCGGTGGAACCGCCTCCGCGGCGGGCACCGCCGTCGCGGACTACCCGGTCGACCACAACGACCAGGTCGGTCTCGCCAACGTCCAGAATCTCGACGTGGTCCACAACCTCAATGTCGTCGGCGGCGTCTGCGACAACAACATCAACGTCCTCGGGGTCCAGGTCCCGGTCCGCGATGTCGCCGAAGGCATCGCCATTCCGGTCCTCTCCCCCGGCGCGACGGAGGCTGAAGGCGGCACCCCGGACAACTGCGCCAGCGGCAACATCGTAGACGGCGGGACCATGCAAGGAAACTGAGTAACTGACGTCGAAGCCGCCGCGTGGAGATTTTTCCACGCGGCGGCTTTTCTGTTGCCCGATGCGGTCATCCGATGGATGAGGCCAGGCGCCCGGCACGGTCCGGGTAGCCTGGCCACACCGCCGGGCCGAGGCGATTCACGTTAATTGCCATTCACGTTAATTGCAGAGTGCCGTTCCAGGGCAACTGCGGAGGAATTTGACGACCGGTCCCCGCGAGAGGGCTCCGGACAACCCGGGCTTGCCATCCGGCCACTCGATCGACAGTGCTACGGACGAGGAATTGTTCCCGTAATCCGTCTCCGTCAGCGTGCGGTCGCCGTTCACCGTGTTCACGAGTGTGTAGAGGCCAGAGGGCACGTTGGTGATGTCCAGCCACTGGAAGTCGACGTCGTATTTGTAGTCGTCGCCTGACCCGACGGAAATCCCTTCGACGACGTCGAGTGCGTCCGGTTCGTGATGACGGCAGTTGTTCGCGCGGAGACGTTTGGCGAGTTCCGCGTCGGGGCCGGTGGTCCCCGGAACACGGGCCGGCTTGACGGGGTCGGCGATGGAGAACCGGTCGCCGAGGCAGAACCCGTTCTTGCGGTCGGTGACGACGACTTCACCTCGTTTCGACGTCAGCGCGAAATGTTCGAAGTTCATCAAGTGCCAGTGCTGATGGGCCATGGCCGGTTCGTAGTAGGTGAAGGCGTGGGTCGACCCCTGTGCGGAGGCGTAGTCGGTGGGGATGGACCCGTCCTTGGCGTCGCGCAAGGCCTGCCGGACGGACATGCGGGGTTGCGTCGTGTCGGCGCGTCGGCCGTAGAGCAGCAACGGTCCGTCGCCGATGTTCTCTTCTGAGCTGGTGAAGCGGATCCTGACGGCTTTCGCGGCGACGGGAAGAACACAGCGGCCGTTCGGCGCGGCCGGATCGATCACCATGCACACGTCCCAAGCGGTGCAGTCGATCGGATCACCGGAGAATCCGCCGGCGCATCCTGGTGGTGCCTGACGGAGATCGGGGAGCAGAAAGCCCGGTGCGGCGTCCGAACGCGGAATGGCCGTGGTGACCGCGGCCGCGAGCACCACGGCCGTCAGGGCGAGGTATTTCTTGAGCAAGGAGTTCCCATTCTGTGTAAGCACTCGATCGGTTCACCCTATTCGAGTGGAGTGTTTTCTGGTGGGTGCCGCAACCGGATCACACAATGGATTGATCGCGGCGTCGCCGGTGGTATCGGTGGGTAGCGTGCGTGCGGACCGAAGCCGAAAGGACCTCTGTATGTCGATCGTCACCGGTGCCGGCGCGCCACTGGAAGTGCGGGCAGATTTGCTCACCCGGTCGCGACGGCAGGCGAAGGCCGGTGGCGTCGTGCTGGTCTGCGGGACGCGGCCGGAGCTCATCAAACTGTCCCCGTTGATGAAGTACCTCGGTGACGGTTGTGCGGTTGTCTACACGGGACAACACTACGACGAGTCGTTGTACTCGCGTATCCGCGCGGACTTGCCGTCGTCCAACCGGTTTCGCGAACTCGGCGTGACCGTCGACGGCCGTGCCGCCCAGCTCGGCCAAGCGATCGGCGCTGTCGACAAGGCACTGGCCGAGTTCCCTCGTCCGGTGGTGCTGGTACAGGGTGACACGACGTCCGCGCTCGCCGGGGCGCTGGCGGCGAACGCCAGGGAACTCCCGCTCGTGCACGTCGAAGCCGGGCTGCGTAGTCATGACCGGGCGATGCCCGAGGAACACAACCGTGTCCTCATCGACCATCTCGCCGATCTCTGCTGTGCTCCGACCGAGCTCAATCGGCGAAACCTGGTCGCCGAGAACATTTCCGCCGAGCGGATCGCGGTCACCGGCAACACGGTCGTCGAGGCGCTTCTGGCCGGGCTCCCGCCCGCGGCGGCCAGGGCCGACCTCCTGTCCGTTCGCGGATTGCGCCGGGACGGATACGTTCTCGCGACGCTCCATCGGCCGGAGAACGTGGACGATCCCGCACGGCTGTCGGAGATCCTGCGAGAACTCGGCAGGTTGCCGCCTCCGGTGGTGTTGCCGTTGCATCCCCGGACGAGCAAGAGCGTGCGGCGGTTCGGCCTGACCCGGCTCCTCGTCCCACTCCTGGTACTCGAACCACAGGCTTATCCCGCTTTCCTCGCACTGGCCGCCGAAGCGGCGCTCATCATCTCGGATTCCGGCGGTATCCAAGAAGAAGTGAGTGTGCTGAAACGACCGGTGATCGTGGTTCGCCGGAGTACCGAGCGCCCGGAGATCTCCGGTGACTTCGGGACACTCGTGCCACCTGGGCCGGGGATCGGTGCGGAGGCGGCAGCGTGGCTGGACGACGTGGCCGGGCACCGCGAACGGCTGCGGCACATCCCTTCACCCTACGGTGATGGGGCGGCCTCGCGTCGGATCGTCGACGCCATCGAGGGAATGACCTCGCCGCGGTGAGTCGCTCACAGCACCCGCTCACCGGCGTCCTGCCGTCCGAGGCTCTCGAAAAGAAGGCCTGTCACCCGGTTCGCGAGCTTGACGCTCGAGTTCCAGCTCGTGACATCCGGGTACACGTGGGCGGTGGTCGCCAAGAACAGGTTCGTGCCGTCGACCGTGACGGGTGGCCGTGCCGCCAGGTATCCCAGGGGATACACCGGCTCGACGAACGGTGCCTTGAACACCCGCACGGATTCGACGTCCTCCGGGCGTAGTTCGGGGAAGAGTTCCCTGAGCTGCTCCGTCCATCGCGCGGCGATACGGTCCGGCTCGCCGCGGTAGAGGCGGGATGACCGGTCGGTGTAGCGCATGACGTAGACGAGTTCCGCGCCGCCGTGTATTTCGGTACCGGTGAGGGCGGACATTTCCACCACGCCGTCGAATCCCGTACCGGAGCGCAACACCGGTGTCCAATAATGTCCGCTCAGCCGCCGGCGAAGGAAGAACACGCCGGTGACCACCCCCTGATACCGGAGATCGCTTTCCGGCAGGCGCTCCACGAGTTCGTCGTCGGCGAGCCGGCGCAACTGTGGCAGCGGCACGGTCGACACCACCTTGTCCACGTCGAGCACCTCACCGTCGGACAGCGTGAGTGAGCAGCCGTCAGTGGTGCCGCGCAGCCGGTGGACCGGTGCCGACAGGCGAATCGTCCCGCCCGCGTCCTCAATGGACGCTCGAAGCGCGTCGATAATCGTTCTGTATCCCCCGTCGGGGTATCCGCGCGTCGCGACATTTCGTTCACGTCCCAGCCGCTGCCACAGGTACAGGGCGGGGACGTCACCGAAGGAGGCACCGAACTTCGAGCCGAACATCGGCGCGAAGAACTCTTCCCAGATACGGCGGCCGTAGAGTCCGCGCAGCCAGTCCTCGGTGCGGAGCAGGTCGAGGTTCCGGCCGTTTCCCCACCGCCGCAGCAGCAAGGACGCCAGGCCGAAGCGAACCCGCTCGTGGAGCCGCAACGGGGTGAACCGCAGCAGGTCGAGGGCGGAATTGAAACGATGATGGCGGCCGTCGACGACCATGCCCATCGTCGTCTTCCGCCAGCGCACGACGTCCTTCAAGCCCACCTCGTCCAGCAGGGCGAGGAGATCGGCGTCAGTCGGCATGACGCAGTGGTAGAACCGTTCCACCGCCTGACCGCCGTACGGGAAGAACGTGCCGAGCCCGCCGAGCTGGTCACTGGCCTCGAGCAGGGTGACCCGGACCCCGCGGCGGGCGAGCCGATGAGCTGTGGCCAGGCCACAGATTCCGCCGCCGATCACCGCGACGGAAGAAGAGAACGTGGTTGTCACCGGAGGATCACAGCTTCCGGTACGGCGCTGGGCTGAGCCGGTCGCGGATGAGCAGTTTCAGGTATTGCACGAGAGTCCGCCGGAGTTTCAGCTTGCTCGGCCCCCGCTTGCGGTCGTAGCGCAGGGCGAGCGGAACCTCCTTGATCACCGGCCTGCAGTGACGGAGCTTGAGCAGAAGCTCCACCATGCACGCGAATCCCTGCTCTTCGATGAGCCGGTCGCCCCAGTGAGCCGAGGCCCTCTCGAGCAGCGTCGCGCGATAGGCGCGGTAACCGCTGGTGAAGTCGCGGACCCCGTCGACAGCCAGGGAGCGCCGGAAAAGCTGGGCGGCGCCACGGGAAAGCAACCGCCTGACCGGTGGCGCGGTCCGATCATCACCGCCGGGGACGAACCGGGAACAAATGGCGACATCCGCGCCGGCGGCGATCTCTTCACGCAACCGGCGGATCAAGCCGGGATCGTGGGTGTCGTCGGCGTCCATGACGACGATGATGTCGTCGGCACCCGATTCTTCCAGCGCGGCACGGAGACCGGTTTGCACGGCGCGACCGAGGCCGAGGTTGACCGCGTGCCGTACGACGCGCACTTCCAGTCCGCCGAATCCGGATTCGGCCACGGCCGCGGAGCGATCGGACGAACCGTCGTCCACCACCCAAACGGTGAGCTCCTCGGTGAGGGCGGCCTCGGCGAGCCGTTCCAGCAGAACGGGCAAGGCCGTTTCTTCGTTGAACGCGGGCAGAACGACATGCGCCCGTCCAGTGGTCCGTGCCCTTTCACGGTCCGGTTCCGCTCTCATGGCCAGAGCGGTCTCATTCGCTGACACGTATCCCCTTCGACTACTCGAAATGGCCCCAGCGGCCGCGAACCTCGGTTCGGCCGACAGCTCATATTCGGCTATGTTGAACCCTTTCTTTAGGGTCGCCCTAGATCCCCCGAAAGGAGGGTTGCCCCTGAAAACACAATCTGTTCACCGGTATCCCCTGAAAGGTGGGTCCACCCCGTTCGTCCGATCGGGTCTGCCGGGCGAGAACCGAGGAAAAAGACGGCGGACCGAACAGGACTTGGTCCGATTGGGTGGCTTGTGACGAAAGTGGAAATTCATCGTGATGACGAAATCGATCCCCCGTGGATCTGGCGGCGGACGGGATTTCCGTTCGTCACGCAGAGTCCGGCGGGGTCCGGCCGGACAAGTTCACCCATCCCGGCGAGGATCGGCGTGGTGACCGAACTGAGGACTCCGGCAGTCGCCGGAGCACTGCGGCACCGGTCGTACCGCCGACCGGCGGCCACCAGGCGGAGACGTCCGTTGCTGGCACGGGTGAACGCCGTCGTGGTAGTGCTCGTCGTGGTCGACGTCGTCGCGTGGCTGATGGCGGCGCGGATCGCCGGAGTGACTGTGCCTCAAGCACTTCTGGCCGGAACGATCCTGGCGGGCGCCCGGGTCACCGGACGGGTTCACCGGCGACGGCTGTGGTTGTCCTGGCTGCAGGATTTGCCGCGGTCGGTGGGTACTTCCCTGCTCGCGTTCGTGGCGATCACGTGCTTCGTGGCGGTGACACGGCCGGTGGAAGCGGGAATGACCTCGCTTCACTGGCTGGTGCTCGGATTCGCCGCACTGAGCGAAGGCATGCGGCCGTGGGTGTTCGCCTTGGGGCGATGGGGGCGCAAACGGCTCCGGCGCTGTGACCGCGCCATCGTGGTCGGTGCCCAGGACAGTGGCGGCGACCTGATCCGCACGATGTTGCGGCATCCGGAATTCGGCCTACTGCCGGTGGGATTCGTGTCCTCCGGCCCGGTCGCGAAGACTTCCACGCTCCCGGTGGAGGTGGTCCGCGACGGGCTGGCCGATGCCATCGTCCGGCATGGTGCGGGGACGGTCGTGCTCGCACACACCGGAGAAGACGACAGCTCCGCCGTCGACGCGGCTGTCACGGCGCACCGGCTCGGCTGCGTCACCCTGGTCCTGCCCCGGCTGTTCGCGCTCTGCCCCGACAAACTCGAAGTCGACCGGCTTCGGAGCTATCCGCTCATGCGGCTGGCCGGGTCGCCGACCCGGCGGCCGAGCTGGTTGCTCAAGCGCGTGATCGAGACCGTGCTGGCCGCCGTCGCGCTCGTCGGGCTGGCGCCGGTCATCGCGTTGTGCGCGGCCGCGGTCCTGCTGGAGAGCGGGTTCCCGGTGATCTTCCGCCAAGTGCGCGTTGGCGTGGACGGCCGCACCTTCCTGCTTTACAAGCTGCGCAGTGTCCGGCAGGAGACGGTCGACGATTCGGCGACCCGCTGGTCGGTGGCCGGCGATCACCGGGTCGGCCCCGTCGGCCGGTTTTTGCGAAAGTCCTCTTTGGACGAGCTGCCGCAGCTGTGGAACGTGGTGCGCGGGGACATGGTCCTGGTCGGACCGCGGCCGGAGCGGCCGGTGTTCGTCGAGGAGTTCTCCGCCGTCCACGACCTCTACTGGGCCCGCCATCGGGTGCCGACGGGGTTGACCGGGCTCGCGCAGGTCCACGGTCTGCGTGGGGACACCTCGATCGCCGACCGTGCCCGGTACGACAACTACTACATCGCCAACTGGTCACTCTGGCTGGACGTCAAGATCATCATCCTCACGATGGGAGAACTGTTTTGCCGAAGGCGGCGCTGACGTTCGAACGCCCGGTCGTCCTCCGGCTCGCCGCCGGTTGCGCCGCAGTGGCACTGGCCGCCGGATGCTTGGCCAGTTCGGCGGACGAGTCGGCGGCACCACCGCCGAAACCGCTGGCGCCGTGCGCGTGGTGGTACGGGATCGGGCAGCCGCCGACGGCGGACGAACTGAGGCTGGCCGCCCGGCGGTACGACGTCGTGGTGCTCAACGCCGACCAGGCCGCGGCGATGCGGACGCTGCGGGAGCTCAATCCGCGGATCAAGGTGCTCGTCTACAAGGATTTGTCCAGCACCCGCAATTACGCGGGTGCGGTGAACGGGGGTGAGGACGCCGAATTCCTGCCGAGCGGGATCGGTTACGTCGCGGCGCAGCGCACGCATCCCGAATGGTTCGCGGCCGACAGCCGAGGGCAGCGCATCGAATGGCAGGGCTACCCGAAGCACTGGCAGATGACGGTGTGGGACCCGGCCTACCAGAAGGCGTGGACCTCCGCCGTGATGGCGGAAGTGACCAGGGAGGGCTGGGACGGGATCCTGGCGGACAACGACTTCAACTCCCTGAGTCACTACTCGACGGCGATCCTCGCCGGTACGACGACCGAGGCGGAAACCGATCGGAAGCTGCGTGACGGGCTCGACGCCTTCCTTTCGCTGATCGGGGACGCCGTGCAGAAGGCGGGGAAGTTGTTCGTGCCGAACGTGTCGGAGACGCATCTGCTGCCGGGGAGGTGGACGGCGCATTCCCGGTTCGGTGGTGCGATGGAGGAGAACTTCGGATTCCGCGAGGACGGCGGTACCGGCGGGCTGCTCACCTTCCGCGGCAACGAGTTCCAGGAGCTGCGGGCTCAGGCCGCGCTCGGGGAGTCACTGTTGCTGCTGGTCACCCGGACGAGGTCGGCTCAACAGCACCGGGCGGGATACGCGAGTGCCGCGTTGCTGGCCGGTCCGCGGACGTGCTGGACCCCGGCCACCACGGACGATTACCGCGATCCCGAATGGTCTGCCCTGCAGGACAACGACCTCGGGGAAGCGGTCGACGCGGCGGGGCGGCAGCCCAACGGGGTGTGGACCCGGACCTTCACCGGCGGCTGGGTCGCGGTGAACCCCACGTCGGCGGCTAAGACCGTGACGCCGCCTGAAGGACTCGTCGTGGCGGGCGCCCGCACCGCGCCGACCTCCTCCGCGCCGCCTTCGTCGCCCCTCCCACCTTCGTCATCTCCGATCACCCTGGCGGCCGCGGACGGGATCGTGATGGTCAAGCCGAAGTAGCGTCCCGGGCAGCCGGGCGTGACCGAGGTGGCGCCGGTACAGGCGGTCGTGAGTGATTTGGGTCGTTAGAGCCGCCGCTGTGGTCGCAGGTGCACCAGCAGGCACAGTGGTCGCGCGTGAAGGACTCCTTCCCTCGGCTCAACCCGAGGGACGGGGGCAGGGACCCCCACCCCCCAAAA
>NZ_JBFBBY010000033.1:0-60550 GCF_040682875.1 Amycolatopsis sp. NPDC051071
TGACGGTGTCGACGTGCTCCGCGAAGCCCGCCTTCTCGTCTTCGATCGGGAGGTTCACCGCGACGACGTCGTGCCCGCGCCCGGTCAGTTCCGCCATTTGGGTCGTTCTAACGACCCAAATCACTCACGACAACCTAGCCACCCTCGCCCCCGACCCCTTGCCCCCGGCGCTCTCGCCCGCGTCGCGCGCCCCGCGTTTCGTCCTCTGGATGCGGTAGCTACCTGACGTCGGTGCCGGGGCCGCGCTGCCCGCCCTGGAGAACAGGAAGGTGTGAAGGTCGAGTTTCCTCGGCTGAGCCGAGGGAAGGGGGCCTTCTGTAATGGCCGGTTTCTGACCTGCACAAACGCGCTAGATGGGCTCGTGACCAGCGAAAATCGATCCTGTGAGTACTGGTCGTTACCGGCCCTTATCGGTGCTCCTGTGTACCCAGCGTGTACCGGTACACGAACCGTAGGCCCCCACCTTTGCCCAGGTGGGGGCCTACTTTTGTTCTGGGTGCCGGGCGCCTCGACAACGTTCGTTCAGGGCGTTGGACCCTCCCGCGTCCACTCAACGCACGTGGGCCGTTCGCCCCCGGACGCCAGATACTCATGCGCCGCTGCGCGGGCGTCGCTCGCGGGGATCTCGGCGTCGTCGGGGTACTCGAACTCACCCGTAACAAAGTAGTACATGACTTCGCCGTACTCAGGGAGCGGAAACGTCCCGCCCTTGCTGTAGAACTCTTCGGTCTTGCCCGCGTAGCGCAGGACACCACGGCCCCCGTCGAACCCCACCGAGAGGTCCGGCTTAGCCATGTCGCCATTCTGCAAGAGCTGAACGAGCTGCGGGCCGTCCAGGGCGGCTACGTCGTCTAGAAGGGCGTCCAGCTCCGCCGGGGTGGTCACGATGACGGGAGTGTCCGTGTGGCCTTCGTACCACGCTGAGACGGTCATTCAGAGGCTCCTGTGTAGCGATTGACGACGGGTGTTCCGTCCGCCTTGACGCCGTGGACTGTGAGTGTTGCTCCGGGTGGTAGCACGGACGGCATCACGGTGTCGCAGCCAAACGGCCCAGGACACGGAACGTGATTCAGGGTAACGGTCACGTCACGCAAGCTCGTTCGAGCCATCCGAACCGCAAGCCGGGTTTCGACGTGGGACGCGATGGCCAGACGGTTGTATCCGAGCTTCGTCAGATGAGCCTGTGCAGCCTCGTACGACACGTCGTCCGGGTCGTCCGGGTCCGGCTCGTGCTTGCCGCTCACTATCTCTTTGGCGGGCTCTCCCGACCCGTTAGCGAACCAGCGCCCGTGTGTCTTCTGGCCGCGCTCAGTGACAGGTGGGGGCAGGTCCGCGCGGAGAGCTTGAGCGCGCTCGTCGTCCGAGAGACCGCCCTCTGGACTCGTGGTATGCACACCAGGCCGGACGCGGGGCCGATCTTCACGCTTCGACTCTTTGACCTCGACGTTTGCCGGTTTTGTCGACGCGCCGATCTTCTCCAGATACGCCGAGATGCTCGCCTTCGCAGTCCCGAAGTGGCTGACGGCTTGCTCTGCGGAGCGGCCTAGCTCGTCATACAACCCCGGCAAGGCGCCTATCTCCGGATCACTGGTCCCGTAGACCGCTTGACCAAGATGGGACGCGGACTCTCCGAAGCCCTCGGCGGCCTTCTGCATAGCCTGCTCTGCCTGCTCAAGGGCTGTGACGGCGGCGCCGAGTGCTGCGGCGACTGCTTCGATTTCGCTCAAGCCACACCCCCTGTCTCCCCCGTGTCGCGATCATGACACGGGGGTCTGACAAGGAGTGCCTACTGCGAGGTCGTCAACAGGCGCCGAAGATCTTGAAGACTGCCTGCGGCCCGGCCGGAACGTACATCTGCAAGAGCGGCTGCGGCCTGATCCGCGAGGTCACGCGCCTGTTCAAGACGGCCTTCGTGGGCATACAGCGTACCCAGGCTGATCACGATTCCAGCTTTGGCGCGGGCTCGATCAGATCCAAACTGCGGCAAGATGGCTTCAAATCGGCGTATGGCTTCTTTGCGTTCGCCCGCTGCGCTCAGAGACTCGGTGATCAGCTTGTCGACGTGAGCGAGCGTAAGGAAGGTGGCCCACACTGGAGCGTCGCCCCCACGCGCGGACAGCTGCTCCGCCAGGTGAATGTGTCGGCGAGCTTGTGAGGTCTCTCCAGCGTTCGCTAGGTGACGCGCACACACCGCGTGCAGGTTGGCTTGTTCGAGCGTGCACACGCGCGTGTCCGAGAGCGCGACGCTAACGATCTTCGCAGCTTCGGCGGGAGCGTCCTTACCTATCTGAGATGCCGTGTCGATCAGGACGTGAGCACGCAGGTCTCGATCGTTGCCCGCATCGGCGGTGGCCAAGGCCAGTTCGGCGAGTCGGCGCGCTGAGTACTTTCGACCGGCGTCGTAGTGCGTCCATGCGGTCCGATCGGCCAACGCCGCGACGGCCGATGACAGAGCGGTCCTGGTCGTATCCGTCATGGATGCGTCCAGCAGGCTAACGGCCCACTTCAGGGCACCGGTGGATACATCGGCGGCTGCTGCGCCGCCCAATCGGAGATCAATCGCGGTGTAGGCGTTGGTAGCTTGAAGGACTGCTTCAACCTCGGACGTTCCCACCTTGGAAGGCACGTCGGGGGACACCAAGCCGTCAAGTAGACGCGACAACGGTTCAGGAGCCGCAGCACCAGCGGCCATAGCCGCGACTGCGGCCAAGAGTTCCCTGCGGTTCACATCCTCACCTAGCCCTTGCACGTCAAGCGTGCGTTCGTAGGCTGCTACCAGCTCTGGGGTAGCTGTCCGCTTCCCATTCTCCACCAAACTCAGCATGGACTTGCTGTAGCTGGTCTTCTTCGCCATGTAGTCAAGGCCAATCTTGGCCTCCAGGCGTGCCGCCCGAAGCACGTTGCCTGTTTCAGACACTTCAGCGGCCCCCTCGCGCGGTTGTCAACGGCTGTCAACAGTTGATCAGTTCCAAGTACGCCGCGTAGTGCCGAGACTACTTGAGGGTGTATGCGTCGCCAACCTCCGCCAATCCGGACGGCTCGCGTGCTCCGAGACAGCACTCATCACCAAATCGGCACCGGAGAGCAGGTAAGGACTATGGAGACCGGAGCGGTAGTCATCGTGATTGGGCTCTTCGTCCTGGCCGGGGTGCTTGGAGTGATGACCTTCCGGCGGCAGCGAGACGAGCGACTAGGGCGTGCTTCCAAGCGCGTCCCATGGGCTGTCCTAGAAGCTCGCATCAAGGATGAGCGGCAAGCGGAGACCGGCACCGCTGCGGCGCTGCGGTGTCAGCGCGAGGGCGTGCCGGTTCCTTGCGCTTCGGCGCCCAGGGTTCCCCAATACGTCATGAACCATCTAAGAACCGCCGCTGCGCGAGTGCCACGCTCCGGCACCGTAGTCATTCCGAAGCAGTCGAGAGCGGAAGTTACACAGCCCCTTCCCGTAGTTGGCCGCATGAAGGTACGAGATGAATATTGACGAAGCCTTTAAAGAACTTTCAAAGCCCGAGTGGGAAAAGTGGGCCTTCGGGGCAGAGGATGATGCACTCGGCCTTGTATATATCTACTGGTGGGACGAAAGCGCCGATGTCGTCCTACTGCGAGATGAGACCTCCGCAGACGCCTACCGTGCGCGAATCAGTAAAGAGGTACATCCATTCGCGCCTGAAATAGTGGATTGGTATTTCGCCGGGATAACAGGCCAGACAGTGGGTAAAATATTGAAACTGCCACCGCCGGGCAACCCACACGCTCCCACCTATGGGTATCGATTTCATGGGTCAGCCCGGGTGCCCCTGACTTGGATGTCAGGACCAAAGCGGCTCATGAATGCGGGAACGCGTCGTCCAGGGTAATCCCACAGTCCACGGCGGGCGTGTCTGCTAAGCGCCGCGCGAGCGCTCGACGCGATACGCCCGCCGTGTTCCAGTCAACCAAAGGGACAATTTGAGCAGTGGCGACACGGCGAACGAGATTGAACAAGTTCGCCTCAAGATCACGGAAGTGATTCAAAACGCCTTACAGCATGTCGAAAGTAAGTGGGCGGAAGCGGCGCTCGATTTCGAGGCGGCCGTGGCCGGATATCAGAACCTCTCTAGTGCAGATGCGGTAAAGCTGGGATTCATGGAGGGGAACTATATCCTTACAGACTTCATCGCAAAGCAAGTCTTCATTAGCGCAATGCTGTCAACAATGCGACACTCTCTCTAGAAGGTTCAAATGAGTGACACCTCCGACGTGCTAGACGTCTACATTGCGAAGGTCTCGTTCGGCGTCGAAGTGGGTATCGTGTCTTCGGACTTCAGCATGGCCCTGCACGCGTTGCAGGGGATGATTAATGCGGGACACGCGAAATTGCCCGCGTCAACGTTTCTGGTCCGCCTAACCTTTCTGAAGGAATTGGATCGCTGGCCCGCCACGGATCAGAAAGGGCGCAACTTTCGAAGCATTGACGCGCTGCTCGATCAACGCATTTGCACAGTCTATGAGATCGCGGACGCGATGTATTCGACCCTGCTAAGGCGCGGGCGGCAGAACGGGCAACTTGAGGGGCAGCTATACGACCTGCTCTTGGAAACATCTACCTATTACCCAGGTTCCAAATTTAGGAGACATGCCCAGAAAGTCCGCCGTGGACCCGATTCGGAATTTCGATGAACGAGAGCGGCCCCCTCCCGGCGCGGGGAGGGGGCCTCTTGCGCTTGGGACACTAGTTCTCACACTGCGTCGGCCCGCCCTGGTTCTGGTGGGCAAGGGTGCGGTCGTCGGCACTGCGGACGGCCACGCTCTGGAAGTCGACCTTCGTGTCTTTCGCAGCCTTGAGCGCGGCCTCACAGACGGCCGTGGACGCTGCCTTGTCCGTCTTGGTGAGCGAGGTAGCGACGATGACCGCCCGGCCGTCTAGCGTGATCTGAGAGACCTTGGCGGCCCACGGGGCGGACTTGGTCGCAGCGGTGAAGATGTCGCGGAGAGCTGCGGGTGTGTCGGCGGCCGGAGCGGACGACGCCGGAGGTACGGAGGGCGCGGGGGCCGTTGCGGTCTCGGCGCCGCAGGCGGCCGTGAGGAACAGTGCGGCGAAGGCTGCGGCGGACGCAGCGAAACGGCGGAGGGACTTCGTCGTAAGGGCGTGGTTCACGCGCTCTCTATCGTTTTCCATGCGCCGATAGTTACTTTGTAGTGTGCACTACAAGAATGGACAAAAAGAAAGACCCCCCACCCGGAGGTGAGGGGTCTTCCTGTTCGGGTTAGAACCGGCGTGTAAGTCCGTCCCGGCCCGAGACGCGCTCAGGGTACCAGCATGCGCCAGGGCGCAGGGCCGACCTTCGGCCCTACTTTGCGGGGACCTTCCGGCGGCTTGGTTTCCGGGCGAGAGCAGTCTTGGCGGGTTCGCGTTTGGCTTGCTCGTACTCGAACCTGATGGTCTCCGAGATCCGGCCCCGCGTACCGATTTTGTAGCCGTTCTGTGCGGCCCAGGCTCGGATATCCGGGATCTCCGGGTTGACTAGCTTCTCTAGGTAGACGGGCCGTTGCGTGACGCTCAAGGCAGGGCGTGCGCCGCTGTCGATCTTGCGGCCCCCGATGCGTTGGGCCTTCGCGATGTACGTACTTAGGTACTCGCGCAGGTCGCTTGCACGTTTCTCTGACAGGTCAATCCGGTAGTGGACTCCGTCAAGGGCGAACGGGATCGGTTCGGCTCCCGGCGTCCCGTCGATGTCGCACACAATCGAAGCGATTATTTTCTTAGCCATGGCGGTCCTTACTGCTAGCTCCCAGACTAACGCATCGATAGTAACCCTTAGCGGATCAAGGTTTTGCATCGACCTGCAATGTTTTCATCTTGCTCTGGCGAATTGTGGTGCGCATTTCAACTGACCTGAAGACAGTTGTGGTGCACACGCCACAAAGGCCCCGCGGCCGGCGAAGGGACTCTTGTGGTGTGCACGCCATCTAGCGCCGGACGGTGTTCGGGTACTTGTCCGCCGTGACCAGGTGCGTCCGGGGAAAGCCCTTCGTCGTGCGGCACTCGCGGACGCTGAACACGGAGCCCGCGACCAGCTCCCGGATATGGTGCGTTGTTCCATGCTCGCAGGGCGACACCCGATGCAAGGTGACGGGCTCGGCTCTCACGCTGCCTCTGCGGGCTCGGCCGCGACCCACTCCGCAGCCTCGAACAGGTCCACGTCTCCGGCCTCGAACAGGGTTGCCGTGATCTTCAGCGCTGCGGCCCTGCGGGTCAGGTCGGCGAAGGTCTCCGTCGTGGCGGCCGGGCTGGTGTCCTGCCTGCGGTCGTCGGCCTCCGATGCGGTCAGGGCGAGCTTGTCGGCGACGTCGGCCGCGTCGGTCCGGGACAGAATGACGCTGCGGCTCGTGCCGCCTTCGACACCGACGCAGAGAAGGATTCCGGGGTCGTCGGTCGTCCGGCCCAGGAAGACGCCGGAGACCTCGCTTGCCTTGCCCTGTTCGGCGAGAAGCTCGCGGATCTTGTCGGCGACCGCGCGGGCGTCGTCGCTGGTGATCTCCAGTTCCGCCGCGTCGGCGAGCCCGTCTGTGGGTTCGGCTTCGTTGACGGTGATCAGGATCGAAGAGCCAAGGGCGGCAAGGCCGATGAAGTCTTCATCATCGGTAACACAACGGTAGACGTGCATTAGGTAGTCCTTAGAGGTCGTGTGGCGCGGAATCAGGCGGCGCAACGCGAGTCTTCGGGCGCGCGAGGCTTGACGACTTCCGGCGCCGGTTCGTCGGTGTCGGCACCGTGTTCGCGGGTGACGCCGATGGCGTCGGCGGCACGGGTCAGCTTGGCGAGCGCGGAAGCCCGCAGGCGCTTCACGTGACGCGTCGACATACCGAGAAGCTCGGCGGTCTCTTCGGTCGTGGCAGCCAACCCGCGAAAACCGAAAACCGCTTCGATGACGTCGCGTTCGCGCAAGGTCAATTCGGCGTGCTCAATGGTACGGCGGACGTCGTCTCGGTCTTCGACACGGGCGAGCGCTTCGGCAGCGGCAGGGTCGGCGGTGGTCTCCGCGAAGGAGAGCCCGGAGCTTGCCGCGTCGTTCCACTGCACGGGCGCACCGAACGCACTGCCGTGCACCGCCCAGAAGTGAGCGAGGCTCCAGCCGAAACGGGTGCGGGCGTACTGGACGGCCGCAAGTGTGTTGTACGTCTCGTCCTCGTTCGCAGTGGCGTTGAGAGCTTCCCGCAGCCGTCGCCGTTCCCGTCCTGGAATCGGTGGGCGGCCGGGCCGCTGCGAGTCGACCAGGTCGACCAGGTGGCGACGGAGGGACCGACCGATGTACGGGCCGATAGCTCCGCCGAAGCTCGCAGAGACCAGTCCGGCGCGCACGTCGACAATGAGCCGAAGTGCGCCTTCCTGGTGAAGGTCTTCCCGGCTCAGTGCAGCGTCCCCCGCGACGCGTGCGGCCGTGCGTTCCAGGTCGGTCGCTACCCGCACGTACAGCGGCAGCTCGGCCGCGCGGTCTCCCTGTGCGATGTCCGCGACGAGATCCGGCGCCGTCCTGGTGTCTTCGTGTGCCTCCTCCGCGAGTCCGCTTGTGGCGAGTCGCGCGATGTGCCCCGGCAGTGCTGCGCCCTGCGCCTGAACCGCCTTGCCCGCGTCCATGCGGTCACGCAGCGTGTCAGTAAGCGCTCTCTGCCGGGTGGTGCCCTGAACCAACTTTCTCGTCCTCCCCCTGCCTCGCACGTGTCCCCCGACCCGAGTACTGCCCGGCCAAGCTAGCGCCAACCAGCGGGACACGCCTTCGTGAAAAAAGTTCGCCAAAACATGTAACGAGCAGGTCAGCGCGCTAGTCCTACTGTTCGGTAGGGACGGTTGAAACTTGAAACACCTGCTCGGCCTGCGATTGGACTCGAACGCGTGTTCGAGAGCAAACCGGACACGGGCATGCCCGTAATTCCGGGGTTCGTCCATGTGGTAGCGAACAGACCACGGCAATGTGAGTAGCGTCACTATTGGGTACTTTCAAGGCGTTAGGCCGTTCAAGTGATCTTGATCAACTCGCGGCACGGTCGGACTTCAGCGAGCGGCCTGCTTGCCGTGCTCGTTGGGTGGCCGCTTCGGTGTGCAATACGGCTTGCACGGCGTGACGGCGCGTAGCGTCCAGTGCCCAGTACAGCCCGGCGTCCTCTCGCGCGAGGATGACGTCTTCCACGGGACGGCTGACCCCGTCGACTGGTCGCGCGGGCGCTCCCTGCGGGGCCATACCGCTAGCGGAGTCGGCGGCCCCGGCCACGGACTCGAACGCGTCGGCGGCCGTCCGCAGCCTCCGCGCGATGGAAACGAAACTGTCGGCTCTCAGGCTCAATTCTTCATGCCCTTTCTTCGTCGGCGATAGCAAGCAATTCGTCGGCACGGGCCAGATACACCACGGCCGCGCGCAGGAGATCCGGCGACTCGCGGAAGTGCCCGATCCCGCTGTTGCACGAGTGGCAGAGCAGGGCGCGCACGGTGCCGGAGTGGTGGTCGTGGTCGACCATGAGCCCGAGCGGAAGCCGGTCTTCGTGTCGTCCGCAGAGGGCGCACCGGTAGCGCTGCGCGGCCCGCAGCTCGTCCACGTCGGCGGCCGTGATCCCGTACCGGGCGACGTAGCGGCGATTGCGTGCCGCGTCGCGGGTGGCCTGGTGACGGATGGCGGCGGCCCGGCGGGTGCACGTCGCGCAGACTCCCCGGCGGCCGTCCCGACTCGACGCACGCCGGTAGTACTCGGACAGGGCCTTGAGCGTCCCGCAGTGGGCGCACACCTTCATGTCCGTCATGCGGCCGTCCAGGTGCGCCACAGGCCCCGGACGTCCGTCCGCTGGTCGTCGGTCAGGTCGGCGAGCCTGCCGGGCAACCACTCACCCAGCGTCCGGCCGCCCTTGGACAGGTTGCATCGCGAGCAGGCCGGGGCAAGGTTCCACGGCGCGTCATCCCCCGCCAGAACGAGCGGCCAAACGTGGTCCAGGTGCTCGGCCTTCCCACCGCAGTAGGCGCATCGGTCGCGGTAGAGCCTGCGCAGCCACGGCACGTCATACGCGAGCGCGTACACGGCCCTCTGATCGGCCCGTAAGGCGTGACCGCGTGCTCTCTGCCGATCCCGGTAGGACGGGAAGACCCGGTATGCCTGGTCGGCGAAGTCCCGGAAGTACCTTGCTGCCTGCGCGGCGAGCGCGTCCAGGCATGCCCGGACGTCGTCGGCGACTTGTGGTGTGCACGCCAATCCGGCCCCGCGGCCGGCGAGCGGTGCTCTCGTGGTGCACACACCAAGGTCGGGCCGCTCCGTGTCAGCCCGCAGCGCGACGTGATGAGCCTCCGCCCGGCGGGCAGCCTGGTCCACGTCGCCGTACTGCGCGAGCATCCGGGCCGTCTCCTGTCGGCGCCGGGCCTTGAAGTGCTCGCCCGCGCACGAGCGGCACAGGAACAGCTTGCGCGGCCACATCGGGTAGACGCGGACCCCTTCGGTTGCTCCGCAGCGACACCGCGCCATGGTTCCCCCCTCTTCGTTCAGGCGGCGGCCCCGTAGAGCGATCCCCAGGTGCGTCCGCCGATGTCCAGATCTGTTGTGAGCGGCACGCCGAAAAAGTCGGGTACCGCCATTGCCGTTTGGATTTCGTGCCCGATTTCTTTCGCGTCTTCGGCGGGCGCGACGAAGACCACTTCGTCATGCACCGGAAGCCGGAGGAAATCGGTCAGGCCGCGCTCATCGAGCCGCAACAGCGCTTCGGCCAAAACGTCACGCGAGGTGCTCTGAACCATGTAGTTCGTGGCCCCGTAGAGCCGTCGCCGGTCGAGAGGGAGACGGCGCCCGGACGGGGTGATGACCTCCTTGGCGCCCCACTCAGCCCGGTTCTGAAGCCGCTTTGAGTACCGGCGAACCCCGGCGTAAGCGCGGTCATAGGCGCGGATGGCGGCCTTGACCTGATCCAGCGGCGCCCCGGTCTGCCGGGCGAGGGTGTCCGGGCCTCCGCCGTAGACCTTCCCGAACCCGATGCCCTTGCACACCTTCCGGTGGTACTCGGTGAAGCCGGGGCCGTAGATCAGCTCCGCCGTGAAGCCGTGCAAGTCGCGGCCTGCGTGGATTGCCGCTGTCATCTGGACGTCCCCGGACAGCGCGGCGAGTACCCGCAGCTCGACCGCCTGATAGTCGACCGTGCCGACGACACAACCCGGTTCGGCCTGCATGGCGCGGCGGATCACCCAGTCCCCGGAAGGGAGTTGCTGAAGCGGAGGCCGGGAAATCGACATCCGCGCCGTGCGGGCCTGAAGACTCGCGATGTCCGGGTGAATGCGGTCGTGTGCGTCTCGCCGGGACAGCATGGCGTCCGCGTAGGACGTCTTCCATTTCGACGCGCGCTTTGCCCGCAGCACAGCGTCCGCGAGGTAGTTCGGTTCGCGGGCGCCGATGCGTTGCCACTTGCGGTCAAGGTCCGCGAGCGGCAACAGCACTTCCTTGTCGACCTTCAGCGCGCCGGATTCCGTTGTCTCCGTGAGGGTTTCGCCCATGCCTTCGAGCGCGGCGGAGATTTGCGCCGGAGCGTTGACCGACGACACGCCGAACCTGCGGGCAACCGCGCTCCACTCGTCGGACTCGGCGAGCAACCGCGCTGCAAGGGTTTCGGTGTACTCGACGTCCAGTAGGAAACCCTTGGCCTCCATCCGCGCGCACACCAGCGCTACCGCGTGCTCGAACTCCGAGAGTCGTTCGTACCCGGCGGCCTGCGCGAGCGGACCCAGCACGCGGAACAGGCGGGCCGTCAGGATGACGTCCAGACCTGCGTACAGGGTGTACAGGGGATTGTGGATGTCGATTGCGGCCCAACCGGTCTCCTTGGTGTGTCCGATCTTCCGGAACTCGCCGTACAGCCCGGCTTGCGTGTCCGGCGCATCCGGATCGACGTGCCGGGCGCACAACGGTTTGAGTCCTTGCCCGATACCGCCGGGGTCCTGCGGTCCTCGCGGGTCGAGCAGGTGCGCGAGAATCCGCGTGTCCGTGATTCGGCGCCACAAGCCCGTCAGTTCCACACCGAGATGTGCCCACACGGCGAGCGCATCGAACTTAGCGTTGTGTGCCAACAGGAACGGCAATGTTTCGAGCGCTTCACGGACAGCGGCTTGTGGTGCACACACCAATCCTGCCAGGGGGTCGACCGGGAGAACCCATGCTTCGCGTTCGGTGCCGAACTGGACCAGGCGGACCCGGAAGCCGGGTGCGAAGATGTCGAGCCCGGTCGTCTCCGTGTCGAACGCGATCGGGCGGTTTTCGTTGCTTCGGCACCATTCCAGGAACGCGCGAGTGTCCTCGGACGTCTCGACGTTGCGGACGGTGACCTGTTCCCCGGCGATCCGGTAGCGCTGTACGCGCATAGCCCCCCTTGCTGCAAGCGCGCAGAACTGACCAGGCCACAAAGAAAACTCTGCGGCCCGGCCTGCCTGCTTGGTGGTTGCGGGCTATCCCGCGTGGATCTCGTCCGGTCGCGCCATTCGCACGCCGAGCAGCTTCTTGCCCGCGTTCGCGCGGATGCTCTTCACCTTGCGCGATTCCAGATTGCGGGCAAATTCCCTTGGTCCCCAACGAAGAACCTGCATCACCTGCTCTTCGTCGCGCCAGTCCTGGAACATGTCCCACGCCTGCTTTTGCAGGATGCTTCCCTGCGGGTCCCGCACGAGCACGCCCGGCAGAAACCCGTCCAGAAGGTCGGACTGTTGTCGGTACTCGGCGACGGCCGCACGGACAGACGCGGGCTCACGCAGGCCCCCGGCGTACCACTCGGCCGCTCCCTGTACGGCCCACGCAAGGATTCCCGGCGATTCATCGAGCAGCGCCCGCGAGAGCATCGGGTCCTTGTCCGCGTCGCTGAACGAGCGGGTGAACGGGATAAGCCTTGTCCTGCGCCAAAACCCGTCATCCTGCCCACGTACATCCGGCCTGTAGTTCGTGGCCATGAGCATCAGCGCGGTGGGCTGAAACGTGAAGATCCCCTTGTACAGCTCGCGTGCCGTAACGGGGTCCCCGGCGGTCAACTGCTTCAAGAGAGCTTCGTTCAGCCGCAACCCTTCCGACAGTTCGGAGAGCACCGCGAGGCGGACACCGCGCAGCGCGGCAAGAGCCGGGTTCGCGGCTCCTGGATCGTAGCTCCGCTGGTAGGCCACGGCCGCTTGTGACACATGCCCCGTGACCCCGTGAAGTACCTGCGCCAAGGTGTTGACGAACACCGACTTGCCGTTAGAGCCGTGCCCGTAGAGCAGAGCGAAGGCGTGCTCTCGTGTCTCGCCGGTGATGCCGTACCCGATGAGCCGACGCATGTACGCGGGCAGCTCGTTGTCATCCGGGAAGATCTCGCCGAGAAAGCGTGTCCATCGTGGACACTCCGAGTCCGGATCGAAGTCGGCCCGAATGATCTTCGTCAGCCGGTCGTTCCGTGCGTGAGGGCGAAGCCGTCCGGTCCGCAGGTCCACGGTCCCATTGGCGAACGTGAGCAGGTGCGGGTGAGAGTCGAAGTCTTCGACATCGTGACCGGTGATCGTGCGCAGGTGTTCGAGCGCGGCCCGGATGCCGGAATCCATGTGCATCCGGCGAGTCGTCTTCAGCGCGGACTTGTAGGCGTTGGACTCGTCACCGAACCGCTCGCGGATCTCGGCAAGCTCCGCCGTCATCGCATCGGCCACCCGGTGCCCGATCGCACGTTCACGTGTGGCGCTCATGACCGACCACACAGTGCCCGTCCACGTCAGGAACCCGACTCCGTCCACATAGGCCGTGTCCTTGCCAACGATGTCCAGCGCCCGGCGGGCGTTCGCGATGTCGGTTCCCTCCATCGGCACCCGCTCCCCTCTCGGCTTGGTCGGTGTCGGCGGTGTCGTGTCCTGGGCCGTCCACGCGGGCGCGTCGGATACAGCGGTGTGCAGCGCTGCGGCGAAGACCTCCGGCGAGTCGGCCCGCCACGCAGCAAGATCCTTGATCCCATCCGGAATCGCGAGGACGCACACTTGAACTCCCAGCGCGGCGAGCTGCGCGCCAAGCGCTTCGTTGAACTCCCGCCCGCTGCGGTCGTTGTCCCCAGCAAGCACGAACAACGATCCCTCCGGCGCCCCGTCGACCAGCTCTCGCGCCGTGCGCTCCGAACGCGCGACCCCGGAGCCACGGACGGCCACGGCGGTGTACCCGGCGGACACGGCCGTGAGCGCGTCGCCTGGTCCCTCGGTCACTAGGACCGTGTCGAAGGAACCGGAGGTGCGGAACACCCCGGTAGCGCTCCAGCGCATCCCCTCCGCCGGACTCGCCAAGTTCACCCAGCGGGCCGGGCAGGCTCCGCCGACGTCGCGCCCTTGAAGCCCACGCGGGGTGCCATGCCAATCGAGCATCGGCACGACCAAACGCGGATGAGCGGTGTACGCCTGCGTACGGAAGTCCTTGCCCCGCGTCGTCACGGTCCCGTCGTCGTGGCCAAGCTGAAGCTCCCTGCCCATGTCCTCGGTCACCCCGAACCGCTCCAGCGCGTACACGACGCTCTCAGAGCCGGGAAGGCGGGCGGCTGAGGCGGTCACGTACTGCATGAGCGCGGCGACGGCGCCGGGGTCCAGCTCCACGGGCGGAGCGTCGGAGAGCGTCGGCTCACCGCTCACCCCGAACAGGTCGCCCACCCGCAGCCCGGCGGCCGTCAGGACGGCATCGGTCGCGCATCCGGCGCGGCAGTGGATCAGCGCCCGGCCGTCAGGCTTGAGCGACACGAACAGCGACGGACGCCCATCCTTGTGCGCCGGGCATGCCACCAGGACCCCGCCCCGGTCTTCGAGCACGGCCCCGCCACCCAACCGCTGTAGCAGCGCGTCAACGTGCAACGTCTTCCCCTTCTGATCAGTTGGCGTGTGCACCACAAGCCACCCTTCGCCGGCCGCGGGGCCGGGATGTGGCGTGTGCACTACGCGCGGACCACGTCTGACCTGCGCCGAGCGAGCCACCGGGCGAGATTGGCAAAAATTGGTAACGGCCCCGGCACGTCGGGCGTGAACGACGAAAAGGCCCCCGAAGCCGTCCAGGTGGACAGCTCCGGGGGCGGTAATGCGAGCGCCTACGCGGCGCCCTTGATGGTGATCTCCGGGCGGTGGTACTCGACGTGGCGGCCCGCCTTCGTGTCGTACTCGACAAAGGTCAGCTTCAGGTCCGCCTTGACCGGGCCGTCCGCGTCGGACAGCGCCCGCTCCAGCTCCGGCAGGTCGTTCACGAGCGACCACGAGCCGGACGAGAACAGGAACAGCCCAAGGTCCGGATCGTCGGCCAGGCGGAACCGCAGCGAGATATCCGGCTTCGGTCCCCGGCCGCTCTTGGCCTGTTCCTTGCGCTTGGTCAGCTCGCGCGGGCAACCGCAGGCTTCGCCGATTTCGTCGTCGGCCGGGTGGCCTTCGATGAAGAACGCGCCGTCACAGATGTGGATCGGCCCGGCCTGCCCGTACAGGGCCATCCGGGTACGCAGCGCGGAAGCGCCCTCGATCACGACGGACACGCCCTTGGTCTCGGTGAGCACCTGGACGTTGTCGGACTTCTCGGTGTCCCACTCCTCCGGAGTACCGCCGTACAGCTCCGCCATGCGGTCGGCGACGTCCGGGTCATCGGTCGTCACACGCCACTCTGACAGCGCCTGTGGGCGGCGACCGATCAGGATGCCGGAGCGGAAGCGGCCGACGATGTCGTCGGCGAAGGTGTTCCGCGTCTTGGGCTTGGCGTCCGGATCGGTCTCGAAAATACGCAGCGACAAAAGGAATCCTCGCTGTCGTGTGCGGACCCGGCTGGTCCGCAGTGGTGCAGAAAGCTCAGAAACGGAACGGGTTCACGTACTGCGGCGCCCGAAGCTCGCGGTACAGGTGGTCCATGTAGGCCGCGTTCCGCCGGGCCGCGAGCCTGCGGGACTCCGCCTTGCGCGTCTCTTCCGCCTTCTCCCGCGCGGTGCGCTCGCTCGCGGCGATGTCGGCGGCCTTGATCAGGGTTTCGCCGATTTCGCGGGCCTGTGCTTCGGTGAGCGGCAAGCCCTTGGCGTCGCAGCCTTCGGCCGTGATCTTGATGGTTGCGGCGTTCTCGTCGCTCGCCACCACCCGATTGACTCGCAGCGTTCGGCGGTGCGCGGTGACGACGGCCGGGAACGGCGAAATCTGCTCGACCTTCGCGCCGGTCGGCAGGGCCTTCGGGTCGGGCTTGTCGGTGGTCTCGTACGTGACCTTGTGCGTTGCCATGAAACGGTTTCCCCTCTTGCTACTTGCTGGACGAGCGACGTTCGGACCCCGTCGAAGCGACGGACTCATGTAGCGGTTTGCCAATGACAGTTGATGATTCGGTGGTGACCCAGTCGAATACCTTGCGCAGGGTCAGGAAGTAGTCGAACACCCCGGCGTCGACACGGGCCGGAACGAGCTTCCAGCCCTCCGGCCGCAGATGCAGCACCGCACCCGCGTGGATCTCCGGGACGGGCACTTGCTCGCCGTCCTGCGTCACGATGTGGTCGGCGTAGCTGTACGCGGAGAGCTGTAGCGCCACCTCTTCGTGCACTCCGGAGCGCGTCGACTTCGCGTCGAGCATCACCGTTTCGCCGTCGATATCACAGATGGCGTCGAAGCTTCCGGCGTACTTGTGGGTGTTCGACCACACCGTGTCTTCGATGTGCCGATAGGTCGGCTGGTACTTGTCGTGAAACTCGTTGATCCAGCGGACGTACGGCTCAAGGTCCGGATGCTGCCTCCCGACCCGGTCACCCCGCGCTAGTTTCTCGTACAGCGCATGGACTTCGGTCCCGATGTCGGCCGCTTCGCTCGTCGTGCGGCGGTGCGCACGCTTGAGATAGTCGACCGCGCCGGTTGGATCGTTCATGGCCAGACCGACCACGGGGCCGATGTTCGACACGGCCGACTCCGCTGTGACCTTCGCGGCCCAGTAGGTCAGGAAAGGCTTGGGAAGCATGGAAAGTACGGACGTGACGCCGGGCAGCTTCTCGCGGGTCTCAGGGTGCACGTAGAAGCGGCTTCCGCCGCGCTTGATGGTTTTTACTGCGCTCACTCATTTCCCCTCTGTCGCGCTCTCTCAACCCGTTCAGTGGCGGTAGGGCGACGCGAGGGGACACGATCCGACGAGAAAGTTTCAGAACATGAAAAAGCCCCTGTCCCACAAGGGAAAGGGGCTCAGTCTTCGAGCTGCGGCTACGGGCCTTCCGGCGCCAAGCGGGCACGTAGGCGGTTGCACGCGGCGGCCGTGTCGGCGAGCACGGCGCGGACCTTCTCGGCAGTCTCCGTGTCCAAGGTGGACACTTCCGGCGAGCCGACCAACGCGGAGGCGAGCACGTGAAGCTCCGCCACCTGATCGGGCAGGCTTGCCGGGGCGCTGGTGACCTGGTCGGCATCCGGGCCGGACGCACTCTTGCGACGCGGGGCGTTCCGGTCCTGCGCGCTCAGGCCGTAGTCGGCGAGTTGCTCCGTGCTCAGCTTCCGTCGCAACACGATCCCGACCTGATGGCGAACCGACCCTTGCACCCGCTTCGAGTCCTCACGGGACAGGCCCGACGCTTCATAGAGCGCGGTCACGGCGGACCGGTACGCCTGCGACTTCCCCGCGTAGTCCGCCCGGCCCTTGTCGTCCTGGAACGTCGCCCGCAGCTCGACCAGGACGCGGCCAAGTTCCTGCTTGGCGTCGAGCGAGTCGCGCAGGACAGCGGTCTTAGCGAGGTCTGCCCCAGTGCGGACTAGCGCGGCCTGCCTGGTCGTGAGGTCCGGTTGTGCTCCCATGTCTCCCACCCTTTCACGGGGCGCGCCCTCCGCGCGGACTCGCCCCGTGACCATGGTAACGCAGCTCTTGCGTGCTTAGTCGTCGTCTTCGTCGCGGGGCCGGAAAGCCGCGTCGCAGTCACCGCAGATGATCGCTCCGCGCTCCAGGCGGCCGGGGGTGATCGGGAAGGGGTCGGGGTCGTCGCACTCGCAGGTGACGTAGATCCGCTTCCCGCCGCGCGTTCCGCCGCGCGAGCCCTTGCCGCGCTTCGGGGCTCCGCCGTCGCCTCCGTCGCCTCCCTCTCCGCCGTCGCCTCCGGCCGTGCCGGGGTCTCCGTTCTCGAATCTCCGGCCCTCCGCCAGGTATGCGAGGCGGGCCGCTTCGAGCTTCTCGATGACCTTTTCGTACCGCGCGGCGGTCGCGTCGGTGATCTCCACCTGTGAAAAGCCGATGCTCTTGTGCGGAGCCTTGCCCTCCGGCCAGATAAGGCCCAGCTCGTTCGCGGCCTTCACGAACAGGCGGTTGTGGCGGCCGTTGATGTTGGCGTCATGCTGTCCGCGAGCGTGGTTGAGCCCGTGCGCGGCTTCGTGCAGAAGGGTCTGCATGATCCGGCGGCCGGGGAGCCCGAGCAGCTCCCCGGACACGAACAGTTCCGGCCTGCCCGTGCGTATCTGCTGAACGATGTTGACCGCAGCACCTTCGTTCCCCTCTTCGTCCTGCAACCACCTGCCTGCCCAGAAGTGCGCCCACTTGGGCTTCCTGCCATGGAAGCCCGATCCAGTCACGGCGACCACATCCGGGACGTCTTTGTGCTTGCGCTGGATCGCACGCCACGCCATCTCAATGGCCTTGATGATCTCGCTACCGGTCTTCGTCATGTCCGCTTCCCTCTGTCGTGGCCTGCTGAAACAAACCTAAGCTGCGTTACCATGGTAACGCAGCTTTTTGTGGCGCACACCACACGGCACAGCTGTGCGCAGCTTGGCGTGCGCACCACAAGAAAGGCCCCGCGGCCGGCGAGGGGTGGCCTTGAAGTGCACACCACAAGCCGGGCGCGGGCAGGCCACGGGCTCAGTCAGTCGGGGAGGTCTCCGGCCCCGGCGCGATGTCCTCGAACTCATAGCCGTGGCTGGACAGGCCGCGCTGGTCGACCGGGACAGCGGTTACCCGGCGGTGGATCTCCACGCCCGCGATGAGCGAGACCGCAGCGGCGGCCACGTCGAGCACGGCACCGTCCGGCAGGCCGGGCACCAGGTGCACGAGCAGGCCCACCAGGGCGCCCACGAGCGTGAGCACCAGGGCAGGGAAACGGCGGATGTAAGCGATCAAAGTACGTACTCCTTCACGAGCTGGTGGACGCGGTCGGCGAGCGCGTCCGGGGTGGAATCGTTGGTCACGGTCACGTCCGCGCGGATGGCGTCGGACTCGCTCTCGGACACGTGCGTGTCGGCACCGGTCAGTCCGGGGCGACGTACGCGGAGGATCACGAAGCCACGCGCCCGCAGCTCGTCCGCTTCGTTGCGAAAGCGGCAGTCCGGAACGACCACGGGACCGTGGACCAGGCGGACGCGGTCGGTCAGGGCGTTGACCCAGACGTCCGGCCCGAGGGTCTCCCGCGCGCTCACCCCGAGACGCTGAAGGACGCGGCGGGCTTCCGGATAGGTGTCCTTCGCGTGCTCCCAGCCGATCCGGTCGACCACGTCCGCGAGCCGCTCGCCCTCCCGCAAGAGCGGGCTCGTTTCGTAGGCCATGGCCTTCAGCGGGTCGGCGAAGCCCAAGCGCGTGTACCCGTGATGACGGGTCATCACCTCGGCGGCCGTGTCCTTCCCGGACCGCATCCGGCCGATGATGCCGACAGACCGACGTGTCATCTCTTCTCCTCCTCTGTGGCTGCCCCTTGCTTCGTCTTCAGTGGCGGTAGGAGGGGGATAGGGGACATGGGCAGACACGGGTCAGCGGGCGACCGTGCAGTTACCTACCCCGAACGAGTGGCGCCATCCGAGAGCGCAACGGCAAGGGAAAAGCACCTGTTCGCTTGACAACTGGGGCTGACCCCCACATGTAGTCTCTGGGAACCGGCATTGCCTAGCGGTAGGGAGACCGCTTGGGAGCGGCTGTCGGGTAGCTGTGTGAACCTGCGGCACGCGAACCGACGAGTCTGCGTGCAGCTTCAACGCGCCAAGAAAATGAGTTGAAGATGATCTCTCTATTGGTCCTGGCGATCGTCGCGGTGACGGCGCTCGTCGCCTTGCTGATCTCGGCGAAGTACAAGCGCAGCCTCAAGTTCGGCTTCTTGGGAATCAAGATCGAATCGAAGGCGGACAGGTCGCCGGAAGAACCGGTCAGCGACACGGCCCAGTAGCTCGGTCGCGGGTCTGTACGCCATGGTGCAGACCCGCGACCGGTACTCAGAGCTTCAGGGCCGCGAGCGTGCGCGGACCCGCGACACCGTCCGCGACGAGCCCGGCCCGGCGCTGGAACTCGCGCACGACGCTTTCCGTACCGGCGCCGTAGATCCCGTCCGCCGTGAGATGCGAGTACGCGGGATACAAGGCGTTGAGCCGACGTTGCAGCGCCGTGACAGCCGGACCCTGCGAACCGCGCTTGAGCGTGGACCCCGGCGACGTAGGCGCAGGAGTGCCCCCGCCAGTGCCAGGAGTAGCGTCACCAAGACCGGCAGCAATTCGCCGCCACGTCGCGGGGCCGACAATCCCGTCTGCGGTGAGGCCCTGCCGGGACTGGTAGCGCTTGACGGCCGACTCTGTGTCAGCTCCGAAAATGCCGTCCGCCTTGAGACCGAGATATCGCTGGACAAGCGCGACGTCGGCCCCGGCGGAACCACGCTTGAGGGTGGCGCGCCCGCCGGAGCCGGAGTCAGGAGGGGACGGGTTGCCGCCCCCGTTCAGCCGGGCCGCGACCGCAGCAACGCGGGCGTACGGCGCGTTGATCTCGAAGTGCATTTCGTCCACCCTGCCCGAGTAGTCGCCGCCCCATCGCACAACATTGTCCACTTCGGACAGAATGCGGTGGATCTCCGAGACCTGCGACGTGTTGAACGTGCCGCGCTTGCCGAGTGGGTGCCGCGTCGCGTTCGCGTCGGCGGCCGTGGCCGAAGCGTGGTTGCTGGTCGCGGTACCGCCCCTGATCGGGCGATTCGCATAGCCCCAATCGTCGGCGCCCTGGTCGAGATCCTCGACGCGCTTGTCGAACTGGGACAGCACATACATGAGCACGTCGCCCGCCGGGCCATCTGCCACGACGATACGAACGTTCGTGCCGGGCACCGTGCGGGACGAGCGCGGCGGGTTCACGGGCCAGCCGTTCTGAGAAACAGCCATAGGAAACTCCTTGCAGCAAAAGGAAAAGAGAAGGCTTGTGGTGCACACGCCAAGGTCAGTAGCCGAAGCCGCGCGGCTCCAGCGGCCACGCTCCGACCGTGTCCGGGAAAGGTGACGGCTCTTGCGGAGACGGCGCCGGAAGATCAGGCGTCTCAAACACAGGCACCGGCAACGGCGGCACCGGCCCCGGCGGCTCGAACGGTTCTAGTACAGGCGGGGACGAACCTTCCGGTGCTGCTGTCGTAGTTGCATGTGTCTGCTTCGCCACTGCGGCACTCGGTGTGCCGCGAAGCAATGTCCCTTCGGCGGTCGCCGTCGGGTAGGACGACAAGGGGGCCAGGAACGTGTACTCCGGCTCGTACACAAGAACGGGGTTCGTGTTCTCGCGGGGCGCTACCCAGCTTGACAAGACGTTGGCCTGCGGGACGGTGAACCCGTTCGCCGTGGCGTCTGCGTGGATGCTGCTTGGTCGCGAGTACAGGACATGGTCGGCGGTGGCTTCCGCGAAGTATCGGACGACGCACTTCCGAAGGGCTGAAACGGCTTCTGTGTCCTGCCATTCGTCAACCGGCATTCCATGAAGCCATGCCAGCTCAAACACTTGAATGTTGTAAGCGTCAGGGCTTGTCAGTCCGCGAAGGGTAAACGTGCGGGTTGCGGTCGTCAGTCCGCCTAGCGTCGCCTCGAAGTTGAACCGAACCGCCGATGTCCCGAAGAGTTGAATCATGAAGCGTGCGACCAGGACGGGGTACTTCGGATTCACCATGCCGCTTGCGTAGATGGCTTGGCGACCGTCACGCGTGAACATCGCGCGAGCTACTGCCCCGTCGTTCGTCGTCAGTCGGTCGCGGTAGGTGACCTTTCGTTCTCCCCGCTCAAGGGCGCTGATTCTGTCCGCCAGGCCCCGGAACTCGGCTTGCAGTGACGGGGGCAGCGTTGGGTTAGCCAGTGGGGTCACCTCCGAAGACCTCGCGGGGTGCTGCGGTCAACGTGATCTGTTCAGTGCCGGATTCGTCCACGGACACCGATAGCTCCGTGATTCGCCACATTCCGTCAATGGGCACCAGGCCGTACCCGCCGCGAACGGTGAGCGCGTCGCCTAGGTCGAAATCGTCGAGTCCGGGTGAGCTGTCCGGATACAGCGCGATGGACGGGAGAACGACAGGAAATGCGCCGATACGGGCACGCTCTTCCGCCTTCGCTTTAAGGGTCGGATACTCCTTGATGTCCGAAAAGGACTCGACGGCCTCCAGGCGCGGAAACACGTTCGACGGGCTCCCCGCTGATGCCCACACCTGGTCGGCGCCGTCGCCGGAACCCAGCGCAAAGGCGTGTGTCACCACGGACTTACCGCCGATGCTCGCGGCGACTATGTCACAGTTCCGGCCCTGCTCCAGGGTGACGGCGCGGGCGCGGCCAACGGTTGGGTAGTGAATGCGGAACGTCGTCCGGAGATCCGCTCCGAGCCACTCGGTGGCGAAAGAGAAGTCAAAGCCGTTGATGACTGCGGCGAGTTGCTCGACCGCTTCGCCGATCCCTTTGTGTTCGGATTCCTTGTATGTGCGGTCACGCTTGACTCCGGTCTTTTCCGTGCCGTACGCGATCATTCCCAAGCGGGAGCCGTCGCCGTATTGCCCGGCGTGCTGAAGCAGCGAACGCGCGATGTCCGCTTGGTCAAACTGCGTGAAAGCGGTTGTCGCGTGGTAGTGCCGAAGCCGGAAATAGCTAAGCCAGCCCTCGCATTGCAGCTCCAGCGTCCCCGCTGCGAAGTCGGCTTGCGCATCCCACAGGAGACCCGACCACACAAAGCGGCCGTTCCGTTCGATGTAGACAGCGGTCGCGCCTCCCGTCACGATCGTCTGCCGATTGACGCGAGCTATTCCCGGATTGAGGGCAATGGTGACGGATGCCGAACCGGGGGCGTTCAAAGTGTTGACATAGGAGAACTTCTCCGCTGGTAGCTCACCGTGAATAATGCCGGAAAGCACGTCCTGAAAGAGAACGCGGTACGACGCGGTCTTGGTCACGGGCCGCGCCACACGGCGGAGAACCCGCTCAGGTGGTCCGTCGGTGCCTCCCTGGTGATCGCAGCGGCAGTAGCCGAATAGGAATAGCAACCGAACGTTGTTCCTGCGGCAAGCTTCTTGGTGGCACTGCAATTCACGTTCAGCGCGTAGTCCGCCGTGCTGTCCTTCGCCCAGAGTTGATTAGGGGCCGCGCCGATCATCGCGTACTTGTCGAACGTGCCGTAGCTGTAGCGCAGATTCAGCGCCAGTTGCCACCATCCCGCCCGCTGGATCGTGAAGACCCCTGAAGCATCAAGGGAAATGCCCTGCGGGGAAGTGATCACATCGGGAAACGAAATGAGCTTCGGCGCCGCGACCGACGACTGATCACCCGAGATCCGCCACTCGCCGCCGGGTGTCGACCCGCTCATGTCCGCGACAGAGAGCCATTCCGTGCCGCTCCAGCGGTACAGGGCCCGGTCTGTGCTTCGGATAATGATCTGGTTGACGTACGGCGCGGAGATCTCCGACGGGTTCGCCACTGCCTGAATCCCCGGTCCGAGACGCTGCCACGTCGCGCCGTTGTAGATCCAGGCTTCGCGGTTCGCGCTGTCCGTCCACACCTGCCCCGGACGGTTGAACGCGGGACGTTCGGAGCCGTACAGCGAAGGGCCGGAGATGTACTGCTGTCCGGCGGAATAGCGCCGGTCGGTCCCGGACGGCTGAGTGCCCTTCGACTGCGCCGGAACGAGGAAGTCCTGCGCCACATAGGCCGCTGGTGTCGCCGGAGGCTGCGGAGACGCGGCCGGGTCTCCCTTGCGGATCTCCAGGAACCAGCGGCCCCGCTCTGCGGCCGTGGCGGGAGGGACGACGTAGGCCACCAGGCGGTCTATACGATCGCGTGTCGCGTCGGCAGGGTCGAGCGTGAGGACCGTGGACGCGGTCGCTTCCACGAAATATACGCCGGTTTCCGTTGCCGGGGAGGGAATCGCGACCCGTCCAGGCGAGACAGTGACCGTGGTCCCGTCGAGCGAGACGGCAAAGTCGGTCACGCCGAACATGCCGACCTGACTACCCGCAAGGCGGCTGAAGATCCGGCGAACGAGCCCGGCGGAGTACTCCGTGTTGTCGGCGAAGATGGGCGGAGAATCCATTTCCTTGCTCAGAACCATAGAGAGAAACCAACTCCGATTCGGTTAGACCCAGGCGCTAGCCCACTCGCACGTCAAGGAAGCTTCGTCACCGGCAGGGCCGGGGTCGAGCCTGAATCCTTGGAAAGCGAATTCGGTTAGTCCGGGCGGACAGTTCAGCCACGTGTTTCCGGTACCGGCTGTGGCGAATCGTGGCGCGGTGCCGTTCAAGAGAACCTCATGCGTGTAGGTGTCGATATCGAGCCATTCGCCGCGCAGCAAGGTGTATCGGAATGTCAATGTTTCTGCGGTCGCAATGTTCATAATTTGCGGATCAGCGACCGGGCCGCGCACGATGAAACGCGGATACGTTGCAAAGGTCCCGTCGTTGGTGACGCGGATTACTCCCCGCTCCGAAGGGACGCCGAACGTGATCGGGAATCGAAATGGCGTTCTCACCCCTCCGCCCGGCGCATCCGGAACCGGGAGCGCGGCCGTGTGGCTCCGGATTACCGGGTCAACGATGAGCGGGCTTCCGCAATACAGTTCAACGGTGACCATTGCGAGTCCATTGCTGTATTCCACGTTCACTGGAATGGTGCGCTTGCGGACGCGGGCAGCCACGAAGCGGACCCCGCCCCCGGCGACGCCGGGGAAGCGGAACACCAAGGGCGCGTCCGGCAGGGCCGGGGCAAACGCTGCGGACACCTGATCAAGCGCGGCGGCCAGCTCGTGCCGCTCGCGGCCGTACGCCTCGATGGTGAGCGTGACCGTGCGGGCTCCGAGGTAGTCAGAGCCGCTCACGTCGCCGTGACGGCTCAGGGCGGCTCTGTCTGAGGTGCGGACGCCGGGGATGTCCAGGAGGCCGTCTACGGCCACCAAGGACAGGGGCGAGCCGGGGGCGCCGATGACCAGCCCCCGGTACTCCGCCATCCACTCGTCGGGCACGTCGAGCGCGCCCCGCTGCGCTGCGGCGAACAGGTCCGGAACGAGTTGCATTCGGCTACCTCCCGCCTGTTCGCATGGCCCAAGCGACCTCGCGGCCAATGGCGTACGGATTCGCGTTCGTCTGTGCGTAGACATTGACGACCGCGCCATTTCCGGAACCCATGCCGGACGCGGAGTGATTGGGAATTACTTGCGCACCTTTCGGCAATAGGACTTGTTCTGGTCCTCGCTCGCCGACGGTGTAGACTCCGGTCGCGGAGATCGGGCCGCCCATCGCGCGAAAGGGGTTGATGCTTGCGAGGAAATTTCCGACATCCGAGATGCGATCCTGAATCCATTGAATCGCGCCCTTGACCTTGGACACAACCCAGTCGAAAGCGTCACCGATGGCACGCCGAATGTCGGCTCCGAGATTGAAGAAGAAGCCTGTTACTCCGGACCAGATATCGAGCACCCAGTTATAGGCGGAGCGGACTTTGTCGACCACCCAATTGAAATGATCTGACACGGTCCGGACGATCGCTCGACCGGCGGACACGATGAAATCTATGATCGCGTTCCACGCGTCGACGGTCCATTGTTTTACAGAATCCCAATTCGCGATGATCAACGCGACCAAACCGACGACTGCGGCGATGATCCAGCCGATAGGCCCCATGGCCATGACCCAGGCTGCGGCCATCTGCGCGCCCCGAATCAGGGACTGCACGCCGAGTGCGACCCATCCGGCGACGAGCACCGCGAATGTGGGCACCTGTGCGGCAAGGGAGGCGAGGGCTTCTACTTTGGACAGAACCCAGGCGCCCGCGATGCGGGCCCCTTGAATCGCTGCCTGCACTCCCAGCCCCACCCACGCGGCGCCGAGAGTGACGAACGCCCCAGCCTGCACGGCGAGCGATGCCACGGCCTGAACCTTCGTCAGGACCCATCCGGCCGCAACCTTCGCGGACTGAATGAAGCTCTGCACTCCCAGGCTCAGCCAGAGCGCGGACAGCGACACGAGCGCGGCCGACTGCGTGACAAGAGAAGCTATCGCCTGAACCTTCGAGACCGTCCATGCCGCAACGGTTTGCGCCGCGCTGATCGTGGCCTGTACGCCCATCGCGACGAGCGCAGGAAGGAACACGGCCATGATCACCCCGGCCACAACCGAGAGCCAATCCGAGTTGCTCCCGATCCAGTCCACTAGGGACGTGAGCGCTGGAAGTACTGTGCTGGTCAAGATCCCTGCGGCGACACTCAGCGCGGGGCCTAGAACCGTGGCCAGGACACCCGCCGTCTTCTCGATGAGCGGCACCACGTAGGTACCCAGCACGGTTACGAGCCCGCTCGACAGGGTCCGTCCGAACGCCTCCAGGCGCGTCTGTGCGTTGTCGTGCAACGTATTTCCCGCTGCGGTTGCGGCGCCGGACACTTGGCCCAAACCCGCGACGGCGGTTGACGGGTCGAGCGCGTAGAGCGCGTCTTGAAGGTCTTCCGCCTGCGTGCCAAAGAGGTTCACGGCGGCCGTCGAGCGCTTCACGGGGTCGGGGATGGCGCGGAGCCGGTCTAGGGTGAGGTCGAGCGCTGCTGCGGCTACTGGTCCGCCTGCGGCGAACTTGCCCGCCATATCCGACGTGGACAGGCCAATTGCCGCGAAGCCGTCTGCCGTGGTCTTGCTGCCATCCTTGGCACGGATGGCGAACTCCTTCAACGCGTCGGCGACCTTGTCCGCATCGCGCGCCCCGGCCTGAAGCCCTTGCGAGAGCAGGCCGGTAGCGGTCTGCCCGTCGATCCCCAGAGCGCGGAACATGGTGCCGTACTCGTTGATCGTGTCGAGGAAGTCCCCCGCCTTGTCCACTCCGTGCTGAAAGCCGGAAACGATGATGTCGAACGCCTCATCGGCATTGGCCGCGAGTCCCGTTCGGATCATCTGCCCTACGGCGCGGGTGACCCCGCCTAGGTCCTGGTCGAAGATTTTGGCCGTGTCACTGGCCTTCGCGCCGATGCGCTGAAGGTCGGCTTGTGAGGCGGTGCTCATGCCGTCGATGTTTTGGACGACACCGCGAATCGCTTCGGTGATGTCGGCCATGGATTCGCCGTATCCCTTGGCGTACAACGAGCCTGCGGCAGCGCCGTAGGTCTTCGCCTGCGCTCCGGTCGCGCCAAGCTGTGCGTTGAGCTTGTCTGTCAACGACTCTTGCGCGAGCGCGTCTGAGATGGCGGTGCCGATGCCCGCGACCGCACCGGACACGACTGCGAATTTCGCCGCCATGCCCGCCATCTTCCCCGCGACGTTACCGAGTGAGACCCCGAAGCCGGACACGGCCTGGTCGCCGTCGCTCAGCTTCTTGGTGAGGTCCGAGACGTCACCCAGGATGGTTACCTTGATGGGCTTGGCCATCGGCGCCCCCTCACGTCATAACCGGGGTACGTCGCGTCCCCGGCTCGTGCCCTCCGCCGTGTCGGCGGTTGCGGTCCTTCAGGTCTTTGTCCATTGCGGACACCAGCGCGTTGAACTCCACGAGTCGCAGCTTGTGCAGGTCCGCCCACGTGACGCCGAAATGGCTCACGAGCCGCGCCTTGGTTACTGCGCGGCGGGCTCGGTAGGGTCCGGCTTGACCGGGCTCTCGACGCGGATCTTCAGGCTTCCGGCCTGTTCGATCGTGAAGGCGGGATCTTCACGGCGCTTCATCACGAATGCGAGAGCGCGGAGGAACTTGCCCTTGCGGGAACCGGGCTTGGCCACCGACTCGATGGACGCATCGATGATCTCTTCGACCGTCTCGATTTCGTCAATCGTCAGTTCGTCAATGTCGATGGAAATGAAGTCGGACAACGATTCTCCAGTCTGTCTACGAGCCGAGAGCGCGCCGGACAAGCCGGGTGATCCGGTCACGGAACACGGCGGTGTATTCAGGCTGCTTCTGTCCGGCGGTGCGGAAAAGGAAGGGGTTCGGCTTGATGTGGCGTTTGCGCCACCCGAAGTGGATAGGCCCGGCATACGGGACCGACGCGCCGCGTCCCGCGCGGACGATGGCGCCCTTGACGCTCGCACTCGGCTTGACCGTGCGTGCCAGTCGGCCGGAGCGATGCGGGGCGGCACGGCTCGCGGGCTGCGCCACGACGTCGGCGGTGTCCTTGTGCGCCTGCGCGAGCTCCTCGCGCAGGTCTGCGTCCTTGGTGCGGCGGATGGCGCTCCGCAGCTCCCGAAGCCCGTCTACCCGCACCTCGAAGTCATGTGTCATGGGTTCTCCTTGTGGGTGTGCACACCAAGCCCCCCGTGATGCACGTCACGGGGAGCTGCTAAGCTTCTAGAGCGGTGGTTCTCGTTCGGAGGGACACGCTTCTGATTTCTGGGTCACGAAGCGTCCGGGATGAGAGATTTTTGGCCGCGCTAAGGATGGGGGGGAGCCGCCTTAGCTTGCCCAATGGAAACATTGGTCAGGCCTGACGTGCTTTGTCTGCCTGACCAGGCAGGCAGGGGGTATGTCCCATGGCGATCGGTCCCACCGAGCTCGTGGCGGTCTGCGCCGTCTCTGGAGCAATCATCGGGGGCATTGCTAGGCCGCTTTGCAAGTGGCTCATAGTGCGAACACTCGCGTCGAAGGCTCGCCCTGAAGATCTTCCTAAGATCGCTGTGGCCCTCCACCCCTCGATTCGATTCAGCGAGCGGCTAGGCCGAAATCAGCAGCCCGACGCTGCGGAGGACGCGACTGCCGATGGCCCGAACCCGTAATCATGGAAGCCCGGTTGTGGTGTGCACACCAAGCCCCTTCGCCGGACGCGGGGTCTTCGGGTTGTGGTGTGCACACAAAGCGGGGCCGGGCTTAACCGCCTGCCGCAAGGGGAGTCGGCTCGGCGTAGACGAGCTTCAGCGCGTCGGCATTACCGGGATCGAGAATCCGGAACGGCAGTTCCATGACGGTGATTTCATCGATGGACGCTTCCGGAGAATCGCCGGTGAACTGAATCGCCGGGGCCTCGATCACGAGTCCGCTCGACTTTCCGTCACTGGCCTTCGTCGCACCTGTGTAGGTGATGCGCGCGGACAACACGGTGCCCGCAATGAACGCCTCATAGAAAGCGAGCGTCGAGTCATCGAATTCTGCTTCGATGGACCCTTCATACGTCGGCACAGCCGCGCGAACGGGCACCTTCTTCAGCGGGTTCGCTCGTACAAAGCGCCGGTCGGTCTTGAGCCCGGACTCAGCCGAGATCGTCCACTTGGTGACGTCGAGCGGGGTGTACGCGGACGCGCCGGGCTGCTTGAACTCGACCACGCCCGCCGTCCAGTCGAACGGAAAGGCTTCGGCCGGGTAGACCGGAGCGAGGGCAGCCGCGCCGTGCGTCACGGTCTGAAAGTCGAACGCGACCTTGACCGCGAGTGGCGAGCCGACTTCCTGCGTCAGCTCAACAGTTGTCGCGACACAACCGACATGCCGGAACGCGGTCACTCCGCCGGAGGCTTTAGGGCGCACCATTTCGGCGGTGAAGCTCTTGCCGCTTCCGGTACTCGCGGACGTGAACGTGTGCGCGGTCGTTTTGCCTGCGGGCTTGCTTTCGTGCCGGTCGAAGGCGGAGGCGAACAGCGTTGCGGCTCCAGCGTCGAGTACATCGCACTCGATCTCACCTTCGCCGCCCATGTCCACGATGCGGCGACGGTCCGCGCGGGCCGTCTGAAGGCCGGTGCGGAAGCCCACGGACTCCATGAACTCGCGGGTAGTCTTCCAGCTATCGCCCTTGCCTTCGTATCCGTCCACAGTGGATGCGGCGGTGCCGTAGGCGGTTTCCGCGCCCAGGGCGATTGTTGCGTCTAGGGCCACTCTGGCACCCTCCTATGTGTGTATGCGTGCCCGAAGAGCGAGCGTGACGTCAGCGACGGCGGTTGAGCCGTTCCCGCCTTCGCCGCTGGTCACGGCGACACGCACGGGTCGGGCGTCCATGAGCCCGGACACGCGGTGCGGGTGGAAGTCGTCCAGGACGGCGCCTTCGATTTCGGCGCGTAGCTCGTAAGCGGCGGTCTCGGCCCTGACCGGGTCGCCGGGCGTTGTTGCCCATGCCCTGATGGTCAGCTCAGCCGAGATGTTGGACGGCTTCCGTCGCCCGGCCGCGAGCGCTACGGGCTCGATCTCCGGTTCTACGGTGTCGGTGAACCACACGCTTCGGCTTCGTGCGTCTGCGGGTTCGGCGTAGGAGACCTGGACCCCGCTACCGACGAACCGCGCCTTGAGCGCGTCGTACAGCGCGAGCTTGGCCGCAAGGATCACGTACACGCGTTCACCCCCACGGCGGCCGGAGGCGGTAGCGGTTCAGGACCGCGTTCACCTCCGGCAGGGACGTCGGACGCCAGTTACCCCCGGCTTGCGCAAGGGACACCTGCCCGAACTCTGAGGTGATGGACAGGGCGCGGTCAGGCATCCGTGAGTGGAGATCCACGGCCCACTGCCGTGCGATGGTCCGCACTGCCCACCTGATGGCCGTAGGCGGGCGCTCCGGCCATGCTTGGCCCGTGTACCCCTCGACGGTCTCCACGGCGTAGGAGAGGGCCTCCGACAGGTCCGCGTCGGTGAACAGGCCGGTATCGGCGAGCCCGTCCAGTCGCCGCAGTTCCGGCAGGGTCGCGTACTGGTCGAGAGCAATCACGCGGCGCCTCCGTTCTTGTGGTGTGCACCCCAAGGAACGCCCCGCGGCCGGCGAGAGTGCGGCATGTGGTGCGCACTCCAACCGGCCGGGCGTTACCGCAGGTGGGACGGATCAGGCACCCACACCCGGAGCGGGCAGGGTGAGCAGAGCGGAACCGGTCGCGTCGAGCAGCGAACCTCCGGCGCGCTGGACGAACTTGAACGACACGAGGTCCTCGACGAACTTGGCTTCAGTGCTACGGGCAACCCGCAGCGGCCCGGCGAACCGGGTGATGAAGCCCGAGAGGTCCGAGAGAACGACCTTGGTGTTGTCGTTGTCGAAACCGGCGTCCCGCAGGACCGGGCGGCCCATGAGCGTGAGGGCGGTCCCGTCCGCAACGGACTTCAGGAGGTACTGACCGGTGTTGTCCTTCAGCTTCCGCAGACGCGCGATGGTCTTGCGGCCCATGAGCCACGAAGCCCGGTTGGCCGCTGCGGTCGGCAGCTCGTAGAACAGGTCAATCACGAAGTCGGCCGCGTCGGCTTCCTTGGTGAGCTTCGCCGGAGTCTCCTTAATGGAGATCCCGGCGAGCAGAGCGGCGAGGAAGTCCCGGCCCATCTGGTCGGCGAGATTCGGCCCGGCGTCGGCGGCGAGGAAGCCCACCAGGTCGACCACGTCGTCCTGGACCAGCTCGGCCGACAGGTGAGTCACGTAGCCGTACTTCTCCGGCGTGTTGCTCACGGTGTCGGTGGACGGGTAGTTCTCCGGAAGGGCCTGCGCCTCAGTGGGCTTGGTCTCCGGCCGCTTCGGCGTGACGCGCGGGAAGGTCAGCTTCTCGCCCGTGCTGGTCGTGACGGAGCGGGCGCCACCGACGATCACGTTGGATCGCTCCGCGATGATCTCGATGAGCTGCGTGTACAGCGTCTCCGAAGGAGTGGCCTTGCCCGCCTGCTTGTTCGCCGCGTCCACGCCCACGCCCATCACGGCGCGGAACTCGGCCGCGTCGCCGACGTTCAGGCTCCGCAGAGTGGTGCTGTCCTTCTCGCGGTTGTCGGTGGCCTGCGGCTGCGGTGCGCCCTGTGCGAGCAGGGCCACGGCGAGGCTGCGAGCCTCTTCGGTGCGCTGCGCGGTCTGCTCTCGCGCTTCGGCGTTCTTGGCGTTGGTGAACGCCTCCGCGAAACGGGTGTCGAGCCGGTCGAGCAGTTCGAGAATGCGGGCGCTCGTGTCGGTGGCGCCATCGGCGTCGGCCGCGTTCAGGGCGTGCTCTGCGCGGGCACGCTCTTCGGCGGTCTCCTGAAGCTCAGTGGTCAAAGTTGGGTTCCCCTTCGGTGTGGCTGCGGCCGTCGCGGGCCGTGTGTCGGATGCCGTGGCGCTGCGGGCTTCGTGAAGCGCGCGCAGCGCTGCGGTGGTGTCGGGGTAGGCCGGGGTCAGGACCGGGCCCAGCTCCACGACGTTGATACGGCGCAATGTGCGGATGACTTCGCCGTCTGGCGTGTCGGTCCATTCCTGGTCGGAACGTGCGTCCGGAAGGGAGAACGTGAACGAGGACCCGCGCAGGACTCCGCGCCGGATCAGTTCGGCGACGTCGCGCGCGGTGCTGGTGTCCGGCAGGTCGATTTCGTACCAACCGCCGGTGTCGTCCTCACCGACCCGCAGCCCCGCGCCTGTGCGGGCAAGTGGGGCATCCGCGTTGTGGTTGAACGTCGCGAGCATCTCATTACGTGCCATGGACTCACGGCCTGCACCGCGCTCGATGCGCTCCCGGAACCCGCCAAGGTCATGGGACAGCGCGCCGAAAACGTAGGCGTAGCCGCGAATCGTGGTGGTCTCGTCTTCGGTCCGCAGCTCGACCGTGCGCGCGTAGTCGCGTCGCTCAGTGGTCAACAGGTGCGGTCTCCTTGGGCTTGTCGGCCGACTCGTCGTCGGTCTCGTCCGCGTCGGTCGCGGGGTCCTCCCCGATTTCGTCGGCGGTGTCGTCCGGTTCGTCGGCCGGTTTGGTCGTGGTCTTCCCGGCGGACAATGACAGCGGGCCGTCCGGGGTGAGCAATGCGAGGTTTAGCGGGAGTTGGAAGAAGTCGCCGTACTCGGTGTCCGGGGGAAGGTCTTCGAGCGCGCGTACTTCGTTGCGGGTGTAGATGCCTGATGCGAGACCGACGCGGTAGGTGTCCATGCGGTCTTTAATGGCGCCGCGTTGGATGGCGTCGAGACTCAAGCGGACAAACGCTTTCGGGTCGCCCGTGTCGGCGACGAGCAGCGCGGTTAGTGCCTCTTCGATCCGCTCGACCCATGGCCGCGTGGAGTACTGCGCAAAGCTCGTGTTCTGCTCCGACAAGCCAGAACCCCACGAAGTCGAGTTGGTGGCGTCCGCGATGAGATGCGGCGGCACACCAAAAAGCCTTGCCACGTCGGGAACCTGGAACTGACGTGTTTCCAAGAACTGTGCTTCGTCCGGGCTGATCGTGACTTTCTGGAACGTCGCGCCCTCCGTGAGGATGGCGAGACCGTGCCGGTTTCCCCTGCCACGATGGATATTGCGCCATGTCTGCCGCGCGGCCTTCAGGCCCTCCGGCGACATCGGGCCGGGAACGTTTACCACGGCGCCGGGAAGCGCGCCATCCCTGAAAAAGTCACCGCTGTATTCGAGTGCCGCCAACGCGGAACCGATGGTGAGCGCTGCGGCCTTGAGCGGTGAGACTCCGCGCAGGTCTCCGGCAAGCGGAAGCCCTTGCAAGTGAAGGACGTCCTTCGGGTCGAGTGCTCCGACGATGTCCGCCGGTTCCTCTTCACCTGCGACAGAGAGTTGGTACACCAGGCGTTTACGGCCGGAGCGGGTCGCGACGTAGCGCGGCTCCACCATGGACGCGGGGATGACGTCGAGTGCGACCACACGGCCACCCGAGCGAGAGACCAGGATATAGGCGTTGCCTTCAAGGAGAAGGCTCGTCATGATCTGTCCGAAGAACGTGATACGGCCGATGTCTGGATTCGGCTTGATCAGCCAATCCGGTGTGGGCAGCGGACGGCGGCGTTTGGCCACGCGACGGTACGTGTCCACAGGCAGTGTCGCGATGTTGTCAGACAGCAGCCGCACGCACGCGAAGACAGCAGAGACCTTCAACGCTGTCTCGCGCGTCAACGGCTCGTCGTCCGGAGCGTCCACCCCGAACAGTTCACCGCTGGTCTTTGCCTGCTCTACCGGCACGGGAGCGGAGCGTTTCTCCACAAAGGACATGAAGCCCACTAGGCCGCACCGCCCTTCGACTTCGCAGCGCACACAGCGCCGATCACGGCGAGCACTCCGCCCGTGATCCATCCGGCGGGGCCGTAGATGGCTGCGGCGCCGGTCGTGATCGCCGACGCGCCACCGGTCGCGAGGATCTCCGGCGAGCTTTTCCGCCACAGTGCGGCGGTTCGCCAACGGAGTTTCTTCGTGGCGTAGGCGGTTCGCTGCCACGTATCAGTGTTGAGAACTGCGATCTCCTTTCACCACATGTCGTCATCCTCGAAGTCGTCCCACGCACGTCCGTTCACCAGGAAGCCGTCACTTGTGCTCCGGTCTTCCCGGAAGAGCTGTGCGCGGTGAAGGGCACCGATCAGGCACACGGCGAGGTCGATTTTTCTTTTGCTGCCCGCTGTTTCCTTATGGATGCGGGGGCCTCGCGTGTCCTCGCGCACGACCGCGTTGGCAAGGTGGCGCGCTAGGGCCGGGTCGCCGGAGTGCGTCATCCGGCCTTCCACGATCACCTCATACGCGCTCTGCGTCGCGGGCACCATGCGGGCAAGGGAGTTGGTCGGGAACTCCACGACCGGTAGGCCCTCTTCGGCTAGCTCCTGCATGGCGACTTCCCACCGGTACGGGTCGCCGGGAACCTCCGCGACCCGGTAAGTCCGGCATATATCCCGGATTCTCTGCTTGACCTCACCCAGTGGCGTACGCCAGTGCGGGTCATCCGGCGGGGCCTCCCAGTGCCCGAGTACCTCCGCGTGCAAGTCGGCCAGGCGGACGCCGACGATGCCGGTTGAATCGCCTTTCCACGCTGCGTCAACGAAAGCGACGATTTCGTCGCCGGGTTCTAGCCGCTTGTCCGGTCGCGCGAGCGCTTCCCACGCGCCGTGAGGAAGCCACGTTGAGCCGCCCCGTACGAATTGGTTCAAGCGGTACATGCGGAAATTGGCTTCCGGTGTCCGCTTGCAGCTCGCGGCGAAGTCGTCGTCGTTCATGATTTCCCACGACGGATTGCAGCGGCGCCACACGTCGGGGTCGCGGTGATCCACGGTCTCGCCGGGCTGGACTCCGTACCAGCGAGACCAGAAAGTGGGGTCGTCCTCTTCGCCGGACGCGACACGGCGGCCGTACTCGACCAAGTCCGCGAACGGCCCGTCAGGCAGTGGTCCGGCGGTCGAGATCACCAAGAACAGGGGCTCGTTCCGTTGCGCAGAGCCAAGAGTGAGCGCGTCGAACAGGTCGGAGTTCTTCGCCTGCGCGTACTCGTCCATCACGATCATGGACGGGTTCAAGCCTTGCTGTAGACCAGCGTCGGCGGACACGGCCTTGAACCGGCCCCCCGTGGCGTGACAGATGATCTGATCACGTTGAACAGTGCAAATGTCCGACAGAAGGGGAGACATCCGCACCATGCGGGCGGCTTCGGCGAACAGTAGCCGGGCCTGGTCGCGGGTGTTGGCTGCGCAGATGACTTCCGGCGCCGCGTCGCGGGTGTCCGCGCACAGGTGGTACAGCGCGAGCGCTGCGGCAAGCTGTGTCTTGCCGTTCTTACGTGCCACACCAAGAACCGCCGTGCGGTACCGGCGTCGGCCGCCCGGGGTAAGACGGTAGATCTCGTCAACGACGTCGCGTTGCCACGCGAGCAGACGGAACGGCTGCCCGAGATACGAGCCGCCTAGCGTGAGGTGCTGGACGAATCGGCGTACCCGTCGTCCCTCTGTTCTGGGGGACAACGGTTTCACCTCCTAATCGTCGTCAGGGCCACCCAAGATGTCGTCCAAAGTCGTCCGGCGCGCAGCGTTCGCCGCGATACCCAGACGAAGGCGGGCTTCAAGGTTCAGCCCGAGAGTCGTTTCTATGGCGCGCATTTCCTTCTCCGTGGACTCGACGTACCGCAGCGCCGGATGAATCACGATCTGCCCGGTACTGCCCACAGTCGTGAGTCCGTCGATCTCCACTTCGCGCAAGAGCGCGGCCCGCCGGTCGTGCAGCTCGCAATAGCGCTCGATCACGAATCGGTCGGTTGCCGGGTGATACGCGCCGTCTCCAGCCGCCCACACCGCGCGCCACACTTCGCGTCCGATATCGCCGAGCTTCGCCGGTACACGCGGTGCGCGACCGGAATGCACGACCGGAGCCGGAGATGTACCGGCGGCAGAACGCGGGTTGCCGGAGCGGCTCTCCGGCGGCTTCGCGTGCGACATGCCGAAACCTCCCTCTGCGCTTGTGGTGTACACCCGAGGCCGGGCCGCGTTCGCTATAATTCGCCTATTAATAGGCAAGGGGGAGATTTGAACATCGGAACATATTGGCAAGCCGTATGGACCTGGGCTCAGCATCTCGACTGGGGCAACGTTCCCTCGTGGGCTTCGGCCGGATCACTCGCCGTCGCTGCGGCAGTTTTCGTACGAGACAGACGCAGGCACCAGCGTCGGCAGATCGATGAAGTCATGGCATGGGGTGACATCGTTGATGTCAGGCCGATTTTGCTTGACGATGATACGAAGCTGCCGCCAAAAGATCTTGTTTTGACGGCACCGCGCTTCAAGAACTCAAGCAAACTGCCCGTGCGCGACGTGATTGTCAATTACACGATTCTTACGCATTGGCGCGATGCGCAAACTAGGCGATCTTATTTTGCTCGGTTCACGCGGGTAGCTTGGCACATAGACATAGTCGAACCCGATAAGACGGCACAACCGAAACTGCCTAAAGTGCAGATCGCGCCTCCGCCAAACGGTCGGGCCATGGCAAGCCGGTATGTTCAAATGTCCATAACTCACGTCTACGTTCGGGACAGTGCTGGAAAGATTTGGGTCTGCCGCCCAAATTCCGGCAGGCCTGCGATTCCAATTGGATTAAGAACGGCGTTCAGGCACGTGGGCGCAGGCATCGGCCGCAAGACCCAGATCTGACTAGTATCCGCTATACCGATCGCCTGTGCGCTTTGCGACGACTCCGGGGACGTTGCTCTCCGAGCCGTAGCGGCCACGGGCGTAACGAACTCCCGCAATGATGTTGTCGACGGGGTGGCGGATGTCGCCATAGCCGGGCAACGCCCATCGGTCGAACGTCGGCCGGATCGTTTGGACCAGGCCCACACTCGGCGTACCGCGCCGGGCGTTAATGTCCCAACTGTTCACGGCGCACGGGTCGCCGGAGGACTCGGCGGCGATGATGAGCCGCAGCGCATTCCGGTCAGTGATCGGCGGTTCGCCGACGTACTCCAGCGCGGCGGAAGCTTGCGCAATCCATCGGTCGAGCGCGTCCCCCTTTGCAGGGCCACACGGCAGGTTCGAGTCTTTCACCGGGGGTTCGGGGTCCGGGCCTGCCCCGGCGGGCTGCGGGCTCGCGGGCACCGAAGGCAAGGCGGGCCGGGCCGGTTCGGCAGGCTGCGACCACACCAGGGCCGGGCGCGGCCGGGGGCTCACGGCGTACACCGTGGAGAACAAGAGAACGGCGACGAGTGCCCCGGCAATCACGCGGTCGGTCGCCGACACGGAGCCGGGCAAGGTGCCTCCGTTCAGAGGTCGGCCGGGGACCGCCGTCGCGGACCGGCGTGTAAGTCCGTCCTTGGCGTCGCCCGGCGGGCACGGAAGAGTGGGACCGCCCCGAACGGGGAGCACCAAGCCGCGAGAGGGGGCGCGGCCGGGCTCAACCCGCACGGGGCGGTGGTCTACGCAGGCTGCGCGGAAGCGAGCTGCGGGAGGAGAAGACGAACGGCAAGGGCTGCTTGCTGCGGGACGACGCCGTTTCCGAGAAGGCGGAGTTTCTGTGCGCGGGACAGGCCGGGCATGTCCGCCACGTATCCGGGCGCAAGGCCCATGAGCCATTCAACGAACGGCGCGGTGAGCAGGTAGGTACCGCGTTCGGTCTCGAAGGACGGAACCGGGGCTACTCGCCCAAGGACGTGCTCCCATCCTCGGACGGCGTCGGAGTATTTGCCCCAGTCGAGTCCTCCACCAAGCGCGCTACCGCCGTCTGAAGGTTGAGCCCTCCCCGGCGGCCCCCCGACCAGGCGCCCGCGTGGCACGTCGCGTGCGGGGTCGGCAGCAACCACGAAGAGCCTCCGCCGAACATGCGGCGCCCCGACATCACCAGCGGATACAACCGCCCATGCGAATAGATACCCAGCATCGGCAAGGTCGGCGAAGACGACATCGGCGCCGCGCCGGAGATGTCCGGCAACGTTTTCCAGCACGATGACTCTCGGTCGAAGTACGCGAATGGCGCGAGCGATCCAGGGCCAGAGATGGCGGGGGTCTTCGGTGCCAAGGCGCCTCCCGGCGTGCGAGAACGGTTGGCACGGGTAACCGGCCGTCAACACGTGGACAGGAGGGACGCTCCGCCACTCGACTGTGCGGACGTCGCCCAGGTTCGGGGCGTGCGGGTGGTAGGCGGTCATGACCGCGACGGCCGCCGGGTCGATATCGGCCCACCACGCGAGCCGCCCACCAAACACCTCGACGGCCGCGAGGTCGAGCCCGCCGAGACCGGAGCACAGAGACCCGATCGTCAGAGCCGTCACTTGCCCGCCCGGCATCGGTCGAGCGCAAGGGCGAGATACTCCGGGTTCAGGTCGACCCCGATAGCCCGCAGACCTGCGGCGCGAGCGGCGACGAGCGACGTTCCCGACCCGCAGAAAGGGTCAAGGACCGTGGCGTGTGCACCACAAGATTCGGCCCCGCGGCCGGCGAAGGGCGTCTTGTCGTGTGCACCACAAGTAGGCACGGACGCGGCAATACAGCGTTCGGCGAGCCGCAGCGGCATCGGCGCGAAATGGGCGCCCTTGAATGGCTGCGTCGGCAGCGTCCACACGTCGCCGGGATTGTGTCCCCGGTCTTCGTGCCCCGGAGGCGGCCACACGCTCGTGACGCTGTTGGCCTTCTTCGGCCCCGGCTTGCGTGCCCGTCGCGACGGGGACCGGTCGCCCGTGTACGGCTCACGGACCGCGTCCAGGTTGAACCGATACCGGTTCGACTTCGTCAGCATGAACACGGACTCGTACCGGTTCGAGAACCGGTCTTGCACGCTCTCCGGCATCGCGTTCGGCTTCGCCCACACGATGGCGTTCCGTAGAAGCCAACCGTCCGCCTGAAGCGCAAAAGCGACTTTCCACGGAAGACCGACCAGGTTCTTGGGCCGCGTTCCGGTCGATCCGGCCCGCAGCGGCCCGGACTTCGCCGTGTAGGCGTCGCCCAGGTTCAGCCACACCAACCCGTCGTCGGCAAGCACCCGGCGCACTTCGGCGAATACGGACACGAGCCGTTCGACGTATGCCGCCACGGTCGGCTCATGGCCGATCTGTCCGGCGTCGCCGTAGTCGCGGAGCCCGAAGTACGGCGGGCTCGTCACGACCGCGTTCACCGAACCGGGCTCCATCGTGCGGAGCACGTCGGCCGCGTCGCCCTGGTGAAGGGTGAGCGTCTCGTCTCGGTAGTACTCGGCCACGCGCTCACCTCCAATCAATCGGCGCGGGACGCCCGTCACGGGGAACTCTCAACACAGGCCAGACACCCGCGAAGCGCTCGACCCGTGACGGGCTGGAATGGCTGCCTAGCCCCCGTTTCCAGGGGTTTAGGCACGTTTCAGAGGGCTTTTCGCCCTGATTTCGGGCAGCATGAACCGGCCCGCAAGCAGGCAAAACGCGGGCTCACGGGCGGTTCGTGCTGGTCAAAAACGGACTCGCACTCAGGGCGTGTCCAAAAAGGGGCCGGGGTGTTCTACGGCCCCAGAGCGGCCGGACTTTCGCCCCGCCTTCCCCCAGCGCCAGCGAGTTTCAGACTTTGTTGGTTTCAGGGTTTTAGAAACCGCAGGTCAGAGGGTCCGGCCCCGTCCTAGCTCTGCGGCCGGAAGATCCTTCGCCTGTTCTCGTCCTCGGTCTTGTCTCGGTGGCACGCGGTGCACAGCACTTGAATGTTGCCGGGCTCGTCGCGTCCACCGTCCCGCAGTGGCCGGACGTGATCCACCTGCACGACCCGCGCGGGGAAGGTATGGCCGCAGCCACGGCAGCGTGCCCGGCCTGCGCGGTTGACCGCTCGTCGGACTGCCTGCCGGACGCGGTCACCAGCCTTACGGCGGTGGCCACCCCCGCAGCGCTCACAGTGAGCGCCACCGAGAACAGCCGTCCGGGGACAGGTCATGCACGCACGTCGCAGCATGAGCACCCCCAGGGATTCGCGGCCTCTACTTACTTCAGTGGCGGTGGGGTGACATCCGACCAGGCAAAACGCCTCCCTGTGGCGCACGCCACACCAAGAAGTGTCGAAGTGTCGATTCAAGCCTTTTTCTGTATTCCTCTTAGAGAGAAGAGAGCTATATAAGACCTAGAAACACCCGTATTTCGACACTTCGACACTCCGCCCCCGCGTCTGCCCGCAGCACGGCACGTGCCGCGTGTCCCCCTTCCGCCACTGAGAGGTAATGACGGGAAACAAGGGGCACGCCGAAGTCCGGCGAGCGCCTCCCGTGGAGGTGGCCTATGGGGGCACTGCTCACCGCGCGGGAAGTCGCGCAGTACTGCGGGGTGCCGCTGAAGACCGTCTACGGCTGGAACACGGCCGGAACGGGACCGAAGTACTACCGGGTCGGGAAGCACGTCCGCTACAGGGTGGCCGAAGTGGACAAGTGGCTAGAACGGCACGCCGTGATCCCGCGCGAGTCCGACTAGGCCGGATCGTCGCCCGGCATCGCGCGGTCATGGTTCCGCGCCCATCCGCGTACGGCTTCGGTGCGCCACACGTTGCCCATCGCTAGCTGTGCGACCGGTTCGGGGAAGTCGGCGCGGCTGGTGAGCTGATACACGCGTTGTCGGCTGATACCGAACAGGCGGCCGATTTCGGCGCCTCCGACGAACTCCCCGAACTCACTCACGCTAGGCACCTTACTAATAGACGCTCGACTACTAGTAAGGTGACTAGTATCTAGTCAGGTTACTAGCTGGGAGGCGAACTCGTGAGCGTTGAGGACCGTTGGCACCACAAGGGCACCCGCAAGCGCACGAAGGACTACGGCCGGGGCAAGCGGTGGCGCGTGCGGAACGAAGGCGCGCGGACCCTGTCTTTTGAGAAGAAGAGCGACGCGCAGGCCCACGACGTCAAGGTCAATAGCGACTTGCTCAAGGGGCTTGTTCCGTTCGATCCGACGGCCGGGCGTGTCCTGGTCTCGGTGGCGGTTCCGAAGTGGCTGAAAGAGCGCTACTCCGACGTCGAGACGCGCCGTACGGTCACGTCCCGGTTCAAGAACCACATCTTGCCGACGTTCGGCCACCTGCGGGTGTGTGACGTCACCACGGCGCGGGTTATCGAGTGGTGGGCGGAGATGTGCGAGAAGACCAAGCCCAACGGTGAGAAGTACTCCACGAGCCTGCTTGAGCTTGTGTACGTCCATTTCGGCTCGTTCCTGCGGGCTGCGGTTAACGGCTCGACCAAGCTTCTCCCCGTGCACCCCTTCGACGGCTGGGATGTCGAGGTGCCCCGGCGTGACAGACGCGTCCGGGACATCTGGGAGCAAGAGCGGGTCAACGCCGTGCTTGGCGCCATGTCGGAGCGGGAACGGCCCGTCGGGCTCGTGTCGGCGACGTGCGGGCATCGGCAGGGTGAGGCGTTCGCCGTCGCGCTCGAAGACGTGAACCGCTTCCGCAAGGAGATCACCATCCGCCACCAGGTGAAGCGCGTCGGCGGAAAGCTCGTCCTTGCCAAGCCGAAGGGCGGCAAGACCCGCGTGGTCCCGTGTGCCGACGTCACCGCGACCGCCATTGCCCAGCACGCGGAGAAGCACGGGACCACGGTGATCCGGTGCACCTGCTGCAATAAGGACTGGCACATCGTGTTCACCAACGCCAAGGGCGGCCTGATCGATCGGGCAGCGTGGAACCCGGACGTCTGGCACCCCGCGATCAAGGCGGCCGAACTCGCCAAGGGCGGCGCCCACGGGATACACAACCTTCGTCACTACTTCGCGTCCCGGCTGATCGAAGGCGGCCCGGCCCATCGGGGAGCGTCCATGGAACAGGTCCGCGACTACATGGGACACGCTTCCATCGTCACCACCAGCGAGACCTACGGGCACCTGTTCGAGCAGGCCCACGAACGCGCCCGCTCGCTCATGGATGACGTGTTCTCCGCTGTTGTGTACCCCCTGCGTACCGCCGAAGGCCGGTAGCTGTGTTCGCGCAGGTCAGACGGCTACCGGTCTCCGGGGCTACAGAAGGGGGCCTTCACGCGCCGTCGTCGTGGCTGGTGATGCTGCTGAGGCCAGAAGTGTCGTGCTGGGTCGATCCCATGCCGCGCGAAGGGGGCCTTCCCACCTCACGGCCAGCAAGAGCCCATCCACACCAGTTATCCACAACCAGCGCAACCTGTGGACAACCTCGCCGACCAGCCCTTTTCCCCCGCCACCCCCGGTAGACTGGACCAGGGGCCGCCCCCGGGACGGGTGGGGGGCGCGCTTTGGACGGGACCGAAAGAGCGGCAGTGCGCGGGAGGTCGTCGGGAGGGGCAAAGATCCTTGTGGTATCGCGCCCCGCGGAACATTTCCCCCGGCGCGCGTTAAGCTAGCCCGGTGATCGAAGTCCGGCCCGGTGGTCGCCGTCGTATCGACCGCGTGCTCGGCCCTGGGTATCTCAGCGACCTCGGCGAGCTGACCCTTTCCGTGCTGCGCGAGCGCCGTGACGAGGCCGCGCAGGAGGAGACCGACCTGTCGTATCTGCGGCGGCTGCTGCACGCGCGGATCGACATCGTGCGGGCCGAGCAGGAGCGCCGGAGTTCGGGTGGGGAGCGCAGTGTGGTCGAAAGCCTGGCCGCGATCCTGGCGGACAACGCGATCGGCCCGGCAACGGGGTCGGGCAGGCATCAGCAGCTGGAGCCGTCGCGGGCCGGGGAGCACCGGCGGTTCGCCGAGGCGCTCATCGGCGACACGGACCTTTCCGACGTCAGCACTCTCTCGAACGAGAAGCTGCTCAGCGCCCTCGACCGGTACGCCGACGAAGAGGTCTCCGTCTCTTCGTATCGCCGCGAAGTGCAAGGTGTGATGGACACGATCAACGCCGAGATCGCGACCCGCTACCGCAAGGGCACGGCGTCGGTCGACGACTTGCTGGACACCGAACGCGGCGGCCTCGAGTGACGAATCCTGTCCTGGTCGAGGTGGTCCGTTCCGGTTTCGTGGAGAGCACGCACCGCGGCGCGCTGGTGATCATGGCGTCGGACGGTTCCGTGCGGTTCTCCGTCGGCGACATCGAGCGGCCGGTCTATCCGCGCTCGTCGAACAAGCCGCTCCAGGCCGTCGGGATGCTGCGTGCCGGTCTCACCATCGGCGACGAGGACCTGGCGCTGGGCTGCGGATCGCACAACGGCGAACCCGGCCACGTCGAGGGCTCCCTCTCGATGCTCTCCCGCGCGGGCCTCACCGAGGACGCGCTGGCCTGCCCGCCCGCGTTCCCGCTGCACGAGCCGAGCATGCTCGCCGTCGCCGCGGCCGGGAAACGCCGCGCCGCGATGAACTGCTCGGGCAAACACGCCGCGATGCTCGCGACCTGCGTCCAGCTCGGCTGGCCTATCGAGGACTACGCGGCTCAGGCCCATCCACTGCAGAAGGTCATCCAGGGCACCATCGCCGACCTCACCGGAGAGCCGATCGAGACGGTCGGCGTCGACGGCTGCGGCGCCCCGCTGTTCGCGTTCTCCCTCACCGGCCTCGCGCGCTCGTTCGGCAGGTTGGTCACCGCGATGGGCGGGCCGGAACGCCAGGTCGCGGACGCCGTCCGCGCGTATCCGTGGCGGGTCGCGGGCACCGGCCGCGAGGACACCGTGCTGATGAAGAGCGTCGACGGCCTGCTCTCCAAGGGCGGCGCCGAGGGTGTGCACGCGTTCGCCCTGCCGGACGGCACGGCGTTGGCGCTCAAGATCGACGACGGCGCCGCACGGCCTCGGCTCCCGTTGCTGCTCGCGATGCTGCGCCACCTCGGCATCGACCCGGGCGAAGACGCCGGGCGGCTCACGCGTGACGCTGTCCTCGGCGGCGGGAAACCGGTCGGCGAACTACGCGTCGCCGCCGGCCTCTTCAGCTAGTTCGCGCGTTCCCGCGCGGCCAGGTCGCCCCAGAAGTCCCGCAGGTCGGCGAACAGTTCGGCCAGCTCGTCGACGTTGCCGGTGCGGAGCGCGTCGAGGATGTCGTGCACTTCTTCGGCGGTCGTGTCGGCTTGCAGGATCGGGTCGGCGAAGAGCTGCACGAGGCCGCCGTAGTCGAGTTCGACCGCGGAGCCGGGGTGGAAGCTGTCGAGCCAGCGACGCGTCTCCAGCAGTACTCGGCCCGGACCGGAATCGCCGAAGGTCGCTTCGAGCAGGTCACCGACGTCGCGGGCGCGATGCCGCGCGTCGGCGATCGAGACCCGCCATGACACCTCACGTTCGGGATCGTCGCGGCCCTTGCCCAGTTTCACGCGGCGCATCCCGGGGTCGAACAGCACGAACCACGGGAGCGGGACGGTCCACGTCGTCGAGAGCGTGTGTGACGCCGACGCGGACAGGTCGCCGATGGCCGACTTCGCCCGCGAGCGGATCGCGTCGATCCCGCCGCCGCCCGCGTCGAGCACCGCGTTCCTCAACGCCGGGTGAGCGTCACCGAGAAAGGTCACCAGTGCCGCGGCCGAGCGCGCGCGGATCTCCATCGGGCAGACCAGCGGTCCCGGCCCCGCGTCGCCGTGCTCACCTTCCGGCACGTCTTCGGGGTCCAGGACGAGGACGTCGGTGATCAGGCTGGGGGCGGCGCGGCCGTCGGCCAGCTCGGCGGGGAGCAGCCGTCCGACATGCTGTGACTTGAGCCACAGTTGCTGTTCGCGCACGCCCGCGGCCGAACGATCGAGCTGGGCCGCTTCGACGGCCTGCAGCAGGCGTTCGTCCGGTGGATCGCCCAGCGCGAGCAGGGGCTCATAGACGCGGAGATAAGCCGCGAACGGACGGGGCACACAAGCATCGTGGCACGCCGACCTGCGACTATCGCCACCGACCGGCCGGTAACCGGCGTTCGGGGAACACTGTCGCGACCGGCACACCGTGCCACGTCGCATCCAACCCCCCGGACACGGTACGGTGTCAGCAGGAAATAATTGTCGAGACGATGCGGGGCCGCCGATTCCCCCGGCCGCCCCGCCCCTGTGCGAGGGGGTCGAGCCATGGGGCGCGGCCGGGCTAAGGCCAAGCAGACGAAGGTGGCGCGCGAGCTCAAGTACAGCTCGCACGAAACCGACTTCGATGCTTTGCAGCGCGAGCTGTCCAGTAGTTCCTCGGATTATGGGCACGAGGACGACAAGCGGGACGACGACGACCCGTACGACGGGTACGACGAATACCGCCGCTGAGCAACGCGTGACACGCGAGGGTGGATCGAGGCTTGCCTCGTAATCCACCCTCGCGTGTCACGTGCTGCCCAAAATCGAAGGAGAGTGCCGTGTCCGACGTAACGCGGGTCGGTGTCATCGGAGCCGGGCTGATGGGCTCCGGTATCGCCGAGGTGCACGCACGTGCCGGTCTGGACGTGATCGTCACCGAGGTGAGCCAGCCGGCGCTGGACTCCGGCCGGGCGCGGATCGAGAAGTCGCTGCGACGCGGTGTCAAGAACGGGAAGCTCTCGCAGGAAGACGCCGACGCGGCGCTCGGACGGCTCCGCTTCACCACCGAGATCGGCGAGTTCGCCGACCGCGACCTCGTGATCGAGGCCATCCTGGAACAGGAGCAGGCCAAGGTCGAGGTGTTCCGGTCGCTGGACAAGATCGTCGAGCGTGAGGACGCGGTGTTCGCGTCCAACACCTCGTCGATCCCGATCATGAAACTCGGGATGGCCACCAACCGCCCGCAGCAGGTGGTCGGCATCCACTTCTTCAACCCGGTCCCGGTGCTTCCACTCGTCGAGCTGGTGCCTTCGCTGCTGACCAGCGACGACACCTCCCGCCGCGCGGAGGAGCACGCGACGTCGGTGCTGAACAAGACGGTGATCCGGTCGCAGGACCGCGCCGGGTTCATCGTGAACTCACTGCTCGTGCCGTATCTGCTTTCGGCGATCCGGATGATCGAGTCGGGCTTCGCCTCGGCGGAGGACATCGACCGCGGTATGGAGCTGGGCACCGCGCACCCGATGGGCCCGCTGCGGCTTTCGGACCTGATCGGCCTGGACACCATCAAGGCGATCGCGGACTCGATGTACGCCGAGTTCAAGGAGCCGCTGTACTCCTCGCCGCCGCTGCTGCTGCGCATGGTCGACGCCGGCCTGCTCGGCAAGAAGACCGGCCGCGGGTTCTACAGCTACTCCTGACCCGCGACTTTCGTAGCGCCGGACGACCACTTCTTCGGCTGTCCCTGCGACCGGTTCGCCCGGTTGCATGGACGGCGCGCGCACACTCTTCGTAAGGCACTCGCCGGTCTGACCGGCCTCATCGGAATCGCCACCGCGGGTTCGGCGTTCGCGACCGAACCGTCGCCGCTGGCCGGGGGTGACCGGGCGGTTCCGTTCGATTCCCGCGGTGACCTGGGCATTCGGGGGCGCGTCCCGTGGGTGTTCGTCCGGCATCTGCGGGACGGCATCATCCCGCTCGCGCTGCAGGACCGGATGATCCGGGAGGCGGACGAACGCACCCCGCGTAACCGGTTCCGGGTCTTCGACGTCGGCACCGCGCATGTCCCGACGTCGGCGAAGCTCGGTGAGCTGCTGGACCTGTACGACCGTCTGGCGCGCCCTCTCTTGCGCGATTAGTCCTCTGGTTGCGTTAGTTGCGCGCGCAAGGACCGCGACCAGAGGACTAATCGCGGGGATGGGGCGGTGCGTGCACTCGCACGGCGGCAGCACACCTAGACTCGGGTCCGTGGGACAGGGACAGTTGCGCGCGGGCTTGGTCGGTGCCGGACCGTGGGCGAAGACGGTGCACGCGCCGGGCCTCGCCGATCACCCCGGTACGACGTTGAGCGCGGTCTGGACCAGGCGTCCCGAAGCCGCGAAGGAGCTGGCCGACGTGCATGGCGCCGAGGCCGCGGGCAGCTTCGAGGAGTTGCTCGACCAGGTCGACGCTGTCGCGTTCGCCGTCCCGCCCGCCCTTCAGGCCGAGCTGGCGGTCAAGGCCGCCGAGGCGGGCAAGCATCTCATTCTGGAGAAGCCGATCGCGGCGGATCTCGAGGGTGCGCAGCGGCTCGCGGACGCGGTCGAGGCCGCCGGTGTCGCCGCTCTTGTGGTCTTGACCTTGCGTTTCTCGCCGATGACCCGGGACTGGCTCGACGGGATCACCGAAGCGGGCGGCTGGCGTGGCGGCGGTGCGCGCTGGCTTTCGGGTGCCCTGCTCGGCGGGCAGTATCAGTCGTCGGCGTGGCGGCACGACTCCGGCGCGCTCTTCGACATCGGCCCGCACGCCTTCGATCTGCTGGACGCGGCACTCGGCGAGATCACCGACGTGCTCGCCGCGAACCGGACCGACGACGATCTGTGGCAGCTCCTGTTCGCCCACGCGGGTGGTGCGACCAGTACGGCGACACTCTCGCTGCGGCTGCCGATCCAGCCGACGGTCGTCGAAGTGGCCGTTTACGGCGAACACGGTTATCGCACTTTGGGCCGGAGACCGGGTTCCGCCGGTGAATCGTTCACCGCGCTTTTGGACGATTTCGCCGCGATGGCCGCGAGTGGAACGACGTCGCACCCCTGCGACGTCCGTCGCGGACTGCACCTTCAAAAGCTGCTCGAACGCGCGCGCGAACTCGCCGGGCACGGCAAGTAGTACACAGGCCACCCACAAGGCTTTTCCTTGTGCGATAACACCTTCTTCCTGCGACTTCGCAACCATCCACAGGTTTGTCCACAGGCTCCATTGTGGACGGTCACTGGATGAACCCAAGCACAGGAAGGCCTTTTCCGCTACCGGAAAGATCACTCACGGCGCCCCGGCGCGGAAGACAGGCCGACCGCTTCTCCGCGTCGGCGATGGCCGCCGTGGAGATGACGCTGGGATTGGCCTGCTTCCTGGTGTTGTGCCTGGTCACGATGCCGATGGCAGGTCTTGGGCGTCACTTTGGGCGCCGTACTCGGTGCCGCGGTAAATCACTTGACCACGATGCGAGAGTGGTCGCGAAAGCCTTGTCTATTCAACTATGCAAAGAAGAGGGATGCCTCATGCCTGACGCCGTCAGCGGCGTCGGCACGAGTTAGCCGGCGCCACGCCAGCTCCATCACGCACGCGGGTTCTCCCGTGCGTCCCCTTTTCTTGCCCGAAAGGCATGGCAACCAGTGCTTTCCGAAACAATCAGTGCTCTGCAGTCCTATATCCGCACCACCGCGGCGAAGTTCCGCGAAACCGAGCGGATCGGGCCGTTCCTGGCCACGTACTACCTCGAGGCCACCAGCCCGTTCCTCAACTACGCGATCCCCGACGACGGCGCCGTCCCGGCCAAGGACGACGTCGATCGGCTCACCGAGGCGTTCCGCAAGCGTGGGCTCATGCCGCGCCTGGAGTTCCTGACCGAGGCGGTCCCGGCGGCCGAGGCCGTGCTCGTCGAGTGCGGTTACACGCTGGAACGGCGGGTCCCGCTGATGATCTGTGCTCCAGGGCAGGTCGTCGAGCAGCCAAAACCCGCCGGGATCACGCTGGTCAGCCCGAAGACGGCCGATGAGTTGCGGAAGATGATCCGGGCGCAGAACCTGGCGTTCGGCGAGGACGACCCGGATATGCACGTCGATCCGTCACCGGGTCAGCTCGCCGGGGAGACCATCTCGGTGATGGCGCTGGCAGAGACCGGTGAGTGCGTTGGCGGCGGGGTCGCGACGGCGATCCTCGACGGCGCGAGTGAAATCGCCGGGATCGGGGTGGTCGAGGAGTACCGGAGCCGCGGGATCGCCGCGGTGATGACGGAGTTCCTGACCCGCGAGGCCCATTCGCGGGGTGGGCATTCGGTGTTCCTGACGCCGGGCGCCGGACAGGCGGAGCGCGTCTACGGCCGGGTCGGCTTCAAGGCCGCGGCCGAATGCGTGCATCTGTCAATCGTCTGAGATACCACCGCGGCGGGTGCGTTTGACCTCGCCGCGGCGCTTCTTCGAGGCCAGGCGGCGTTCCTTCGAACCTCGCGAAGGTTTGGTGGGACGCCGTTTGGCGGCCGGGGGCGCGGACGCGTCGACCAGCAGCATGACCAGCCTCGCCCGCGCGGCTTCACGGTTCATCAGCTGTGAGCGGTGTTCGGACGCGGCGATCGTGACGACGCCCTCGACCAGGCGTGACGAAAGCCGGTCCAGCATCCGGGCACGGAGGTGATCCGGGATCGAAGGTGAACCGGCGACGTCGAAGGACAGTTCCACCCGCGAGTCCGTGGTGTTCACGCCCTGCCCACCCGGACCCGACGACCGGGAGAACCGTTCGCTCAATTCGGCACCCGGGATCACGAACCGGGTGCCGATCACCACGTCATCAGCCACGAGCCCAGTGTCTCACCTGGGGAAAACCGTTTTCGAAGGTGCGCGGTCAGAAGCGCGGGTGGTCACCCGAAAGCACGGCGCGCGGGCCGTCCGGGTCTTCCGCGGGCTGCACGTCACCGAGGATCCACGCCGGCACGTGCCGTGCGGTCAGCATCGCGAGCGCGCGGTCGACGTCGTCGGGGCCGACGATCGCGACCATGCCGACGCCCATGTTGAACGTCTTCTCCAGTTCGGCGCGCTCGACCTTGCCGCGGTGCCCGATCAGCGCGAACACCGGCGCCGGGGTCCAGGTGCCGCGTTCGAGCTTGGCGACCAGGCCACGCGGCATGACGCGGGCAAGGTTCGCTTCGAGACCGCCACCCGTGATGTGCGCGAAGGTGCGGACGTCGGCCTCGGCGACCAGCGCCAGGCAGTCCTTCGCGTAGATCTTGGTCGGCTCCAGCATTTCCTCGCCGAGCGAGCGGCCGAACTCCTCGACGTGCCCGTCGAGCGGCATGCGTGCGATCTCCAGCAGCACGCGCCGGGCGAGCGAGTAACCGTTGGAGTGCAGACCGGACGAACCGAGTGCGAGGACGACGTCACCGGGGCGGACCCGCTCCGGGCCGAGCACCTTCGACGCCTCGACAACGCCGATGCCGGTGCCCGAGAGGTCGTAGTCGTGCTCACCCATCAGGCCGGGGTGCTCCGCGGTCTCGCCGCCGAGCAGCGCGCAGCCCGCCTGGACGCAGCCCTCGGCGATGCCGCCGACCAGCGCCGCGATCTTCTCCGGCACGACCTTGCCGACCGCGATGTAGTCCTGCATGAACAGCGGCTCGGCGCCGGTGACGACCAGATCGTCGACGACCATCGCGACCAGGTCGATGCCGACCGTGTCGTGCTTGTCGAGCGCCTGCGCGACGGCGATCTTGGTGCCGACCCCGTCCGTGGACGAAGCCAGCACCGGCTCCTTCCACTTGTCCAGCTTCAGTGAGAACAGCCCGGCGAAACCGCCGACCCCACCCAGCACCTCGGGCCTGCTGGCCCTCGCGGCGTGTGGTTTGAGCAGCTCAACGGCTTTGTCACCGGCGTCGATGCTGACTCCGGCGGAGGCGTACGTGGCGCTCGTGGACTCGCTCACGGAAGCGGACTCCAACTCTGAAAGAAAAGGGACTAGGGACGCCGGACGGCGTCTTCAGCACCGTACCCGGCCGGGGTGACGGGCTTCGCCGCGCCATTGACCGAGTCCAGGCTCTCCAGCAGATGCTTGCCGATCAGCGCGTCGTCGGGCAGCGGGATCGGGTATTCGCCGGAGAAGCACGCCGTGCACAGCCGCGACTTCGGCTGCTCCGACGCCGCGACCAGTCCGTCGAGGGAGATGTACCCCAAGGTGTCCGCGCCGATGGAGCGGCGGATGCCGTCGAGGTCGACGCCGTTGGCCACCAGTTCGGCGCGGGAGGCGAAGTCGATGCCGTAGAAACACGGCCAGCGCACCGGCGGGGAGGCGATCCGGACGTGCACTTCGAGGGCGCCCGCCTCCCGCAGCATGCGGACGAGCGCGCGCTGGGTGTTGCCGCGGACGATGGAGTCGTCGACCACGACGAGCCGTTTGCCGCGGATGACGTCGCGCAGCGGGTTCAGCTTCAGCCGGATGCCCAGCTGGCGAATGGTCTGCGACGGCTGGATGAAGGTGCGGCCGACGTAGGCGTTCTTCACCAGGCCAGTGCCGTAGGGGATGCCGGAGCCCTGTGCGTAGCCGATCGCGGCCGGAGTGCCGGATTCGGGCACCGGCATGACCAGGTCGGCGTCGGCCGGATGCTCGACGGCGAGCTTGCGGCCGATCTCGACGCGGGTGGCGTGCACGCTGCGGCCGGCGATCGAGGTGTCGGGGCGCGCGAGGTAGACGTACTCGAAGACACAGCCCTTGGGCTCGGGGTTCGCGAACCGCGAGGAGCGCAGGCCTTCGGCGTTGATCGCGATGAGCTCGCCGGGCTCGACCTCGCGGACGAACGACGCACCGCAGATGTCCAGCGCGGCGGTTTCACTCGCGACCACCCAGCCGCGTTCAAGCCTGCCGAGCACCAGCGGGTGCACACCGTGCGGGTCGCGGGCGGCGTAGAGGGTGGACTCGTCGGCGAAGACCAGGCAGAACGCGCCCTTGAGGGTGGGCAGCAGTTCCAGCGCGGCTGCCTCGATGCCCTTGTCGGCGGCGTTGGCCGCGAGCAGCCCGCACACCAGGTCGGAGTCACTGGAGGAACCGGTCAGACCGAGGTGCGGTTTGATGCCGGCGGCGACCGTGCGGTCGCGCAGTTCGGCAGTGTTGACCAGGTTCCCGTTGTGCGCGAACGACAGTCCACTGCCGGTGGCGGTGGTACGGAAGATCGGCTGCGCGTTCTCCCAGATGGTCGCGCCGGTGGTCGAGTAGCGGCAGTGGCCGACGGCGATATGTCCTTGCAGCGACTGCAGGACCTGCTCGTCGAACACCTGGCTGACCAGGCCGAGGTCCTTGAAGACGACGATCTGCGAACCGTCGGAGACCGAGATGCCTGCCGCTTCCTGGCCGCGGTGCTGAAGTGCGTAGAGCCCGTAGTAGGTCAGCTTCGCGACCTCTTCTCCGGGCGCCCAGACACCGAAGACACCGCATTCCTCGCGGGGTTCCGGATCGGGCTGGTCGGTCACGGGCTGTCCGGCGAGGGACGGGTCGGAAACCACCGAGGTGCTCCCAAGAAGAAGAGGGTAGGCCACCACCAGTGTAAACGGTGGGCAGGAGATCAACGCCTTGAGCGACGTGGCACTGGACACGCTTTGGGCAATGACCGTGAGTGACGAGCGAGGGTCAAGACCCGCCACTCACGACCCCCGACCAGCCGGCCGCTCCCCCTCGACAGAGGCGGTCGACTGTGCTTGAGGTGTGGTGAATCAACCGGCCGCTTTCAACCGGCCGTTTCTTCAACCAGCGGCCAGCCACTTGGACGTGCCGCCACGGCCGGGCACCCAGCAACCGCTGGAAGCGGTCTCCGGGAGGCGCAGCGAGCCGGGTGCCCGCTCGTCCGGGAGCGCGAGCAGTGCCGTCAGCACCGTCGCCGCGTCGCCGGCGGACCGCCACAGCCACACTTCCGGCTCGAGGATGTCCTCCTCGGTGCCGGGCATACGGGTCGCGATGACGTCGTTCTCGGCGTTGAGCCGGACCACGTCGACCACGTTGTCGTGGACTCGCACGCCGACCACGGCCAGAACCTCGCCGTTCGCGTCGCACGGGTGCACGAACTGGTATCCGCGGTGGATCAGTTCCCGCAGGCCGGACTCGATGTCGGTGATTTCCGCGGTGATGGTGTCACCCGAGAACATCATCGAATTCGCCGTCTTTCGCTCCCGCCAGGAACGCGGCCATCTCGGCCTGGGTGTACACGAGGGCGGGCCCGGTCGGGAATCGCGAGTTGCGCATCGCGATCTCGCCGTTGGCCAGCGGAGCGACCTCAACACAGTTGCCGATCGCGTTGCTGTAACTCGCCTTGCGCCATCGCGCACCGATAAGACGATCGGCCGGGATGCCGTTGTCGAACTGTTCAGCCATGGTCCCCACCTTCCCCGACAAAAGACTTCGGGCGATGCATCTGCATGTGCATTTGCCTGTGATCCCAAAGTTAGCACGTGTGACTGCAACGGTAAATGCACGTGCAGAAGTTTTTGCAGAATTCGCGTGCGGTGAGGACTTAAGGCCTCGCGAGTGCCACCGAAGCGTGAGGACTCTTGCCTCTATCGGGTGAATAACTACCTGTCGTGACCGGGTTTTCGCGTGCACGCAAGGAACCCCCTGGCGTCACCGGAACGGCTGCGAACCCACAACGGTGAGCGGCTCAGATGGCCGCGCGACGCTTCTGCAGCATCTGACGGCTGCGGTCCGGCGTCTCGGCGTCGACCGCGAGCATGTCCAGCGCCCGGCTGTACCGCTCGATCTCGTCGCGCTTGTCGATGTAGTGCGCGCCGGTCAGGTATTCGGTGTAGGCGATGTTCGGCAATTCCTCTTCCGCGAACCTGAGCAGCGAGAACGCGCTGTCGGCGGAGTAACCGCTCCGGTCGAACGGGAGGATCTGCACCGAGATGTTCGGCTGCTGGATCATTTCGAGCAGGTAGTCGATCTGACCCTTGAGGATCTCGCGATCGCCGATCGGCCGGTACAGCACCGACTCGTCGATGACGAGCCAAAGGCGCGGCGCGTCCGGCCGCGACAGCATCTTCTGCCGCCGCATCCGCAGCGCGACCCGGCGATCGATCTGCTCGTTGACCATGTCCTTGCGGCCGTGGCTCATGATGGCCCGCGCGTAGGCCTCGGTCTGCAGCAGACCCGTGACGTACAGCGGCTCCCAGACCTGGATCCGGGCCGCGGCCTCTTCGAGCCCGACCAGGTCGTTGAACCAGCTCGGCATCAGATCGCCGTAGCGGCGCCACCAGCCCGGCTCGTTCGACTCCTTGACCATGTCGAGGAACTGCTGCCGCTCGCCGGTGTCGGTCATCCCGTACATCGTCAGCAGGTCGGCGACGTCGCGTTCCTTGAAACCCACGCGGCCGAGTTCGAGACGGCTGATCTTCGACTCGGAGCCGCGGATGCTGTAGCCGGCCTCCTGGCGCGTGATGCCCGCGTCCTCACGCATCCGCCGGAGCTGTGAACCGAGGATCATCCGCCGCGCGGTGGGACCCAGGGCTTGCTCACCGCCGGGCGGGTTGACCGCGTTCATCGACCGGGGACCTTTCGTACGCCGCTACACACCAGAGGGATCAAGCCCGATTACTCAAAGTACACGTTTGGACCTGGACACGACAGGGATGGCTTGGTTTACCCGCCGCGAGCGTGGTTCTACTGTACGTAGAGTCCGAGACTTCCGACACAGTTTTGTGAGGTTCAAGATGCCCGACACCCCGACCAGGACGGAACGAGTGCCAGTGGGTGTCGACCCGACCCGGGCCAGCATCGCCCGCGTGTACGACGCCTTCCTCCTCGGCAAGGACAACTACGAGATCGACCGGGAGGTGCTGCGCAAGGTCCAGCAGGCCGCTCCCGAAGCGCAGGACCTGGCGACCGAGAACCGCGGCTTCCTCATCCGCGCCTGCCGGTTCATCGCCAGCCAGACGGGTATCACCCAGTTCCTCGACCTCGGCTCCGGCCTCCCGACCGCGGAGAACACGCACCAGGTCGTGCAGCGGACCAATCCGGAGATCAAGGTCGTCTACGTCGACAACGACCCGGTCGTACTCGCACACGGGCGTGCCCTGCTCGAAGAGAACGAGAACACCCACTTCGTGTCGGACGACATCTTCGAGCCGGAGCGGATCCTCGGGAATCCCGACATCCAGCGGCACCTCGACTTCGCCCAGCCGATCGCGTTGCTGCAGCTCGGGACCCTGCACCACTACAACGGGCCGAAGGAAGAGCCCGCCAAGATCATGAAGAAGTACATCGACGCGCTGCCCTCGGGTTCGTACGTGGCGATCTCGCACTTCTCCGACCCGCAGGACGAGTTGTCCGAGGTCGCCCGCAAGATGGAGGACTTCTTCATCCACAGCCCGATGGGCTCGGGCACCTTCCGTACCAAGGCCGAGATCGAGGAGCTGTTCCACGATCTCGAGATGGTCGACCCCGGCGTCACCCTGTGCGCCGACTGGTGGCCGGACGGCCCGCGGATCAAAGAGCTGAACGCCGCGCAGCGGACGATCTCGGGCGGGATCGGCCGGAAGGTCTGAGACCTGGGCTCAGGGATGTCATGAAAGGGTCTTTCAGGACAAAAAGTGTCTTGAAAGACCCTTTCATGACATCGGGACCAAGCGGGTTCAGAGGCGGACCAGCGGCAGCCAGTGAGCCAGATCGGCGCGCGTCCCGGAGGCGGTGACCCGCCCCGATTCGACGGCGTCGGCCCAGCCGAGCCGCCCGGTCGCCAGTTCCAGCCACGTACGCGGATCCGTTTCGACGATGTTCGGCGGCGTCCCGCGAGTGTGGCGCAATCCTTCGACGCACTGCACCGCCGCGAACGGCGGCACCCGCACTTCGACACTTTTCCCTGGCGCGTCCGCGGCCAGTGTCCGCAGGCTCAGCCGTACCGCGGCGGCGAGTTCGGGGCGTGCCGGTTCCGCACCGGATCCGCTCAACCAGGGGAAAATCGCCGTGATCGCGGCACGTAACTCAGCGGGGTCGACCGAACGCAAAGAGGCCATGGGAGAACAGTAGAGTGAGCGCGAACAAACCTTCAGGCACCCGGAACGTGGGGATGGCGATGGCGCAGCGGGACGAGGCGGATCGGTTGGCGTCGAGCCCGGCGGGGAAGCGCGGGAAACACAAGCCGGAGATCACCGACGAGATGCGGGCCAACGCCAAGGCCAACCCCAACAGCTGGCTGTACGTCATCGACGAGGCCTTCGACCCCAACGGCCCGGTGCCGTCCTGGGCGGTCGTCGGCGCGTATCCGGTGAACGGCGCGGGCGAGATCGTCGAGGACTTCCACCCCAACGACCGCTACCGCCCCTCCCCGAAGGCGCTCGGCTTCCCGGATCCGCGTAACGAGCTCGAGCAGTTGCTCCAGCTGGTACGCACCAAGCACCGCCCGGTCGCCGACCTGCCGCGGGTCTTCCTCGACTCGACGCTGTTCGTCTACGCGCTTTCACCGGTGCAGCGCACGGTCATCGGCTTCCACAACACCGACGGCCAGGTCCTCGTACCGGCGTACACGGCGAAGTCGCTGGTCCCGAGCGAATGGCCGCACGCCCGCGCGGTACTGGGCCGGGACATGGTCCCGCTGCTCGCCGGGCATCCGGTGACGATCAACCCGCACGACCGGCTCACCGCGATCGTCCCGTCGGAGCACCTCGACAAAGCCCTTTCGGACGAGCGCCGTCAGTAGGCCGATTAACCCACTCGGCTCAATTTATTCAAGCTGAACGCAACTCTTCCGAGTGAACTTCGAGTCGCTGATTTCCTTTTCCCGGGGGATCGTGGCGACGTGAAGAGTCGCAGAAAGTGTTCGAAAGGCTGGGGGGCCGTCCTCGCGGCAGGGGTCTTGCTGCTCATGCGGACTCCCGCCGTCGCCAACGAAGCGGGGCCAAGGTACGACGGGGCCGAGGAGCATTCCGCCGGCTCGCAGATCGCGTTGCACGAAGGCGTCAACGCGGCGCTCGTGCCGCTCTACGGCGGCGGCGAAGCGCAGGCGCTGGGCCACGACGTCAGCGGACATCAGGGCGACGTCGACTGGCCCGGCGCGGCCAGGACCGGCGGGAGGTTCGTCTACGTCAAGGCGACCGAGGGCACCGGGTTCGTCAATCCCCGGTTTCTCCAGCAGTACAACGGTTCCTACGACGTCGGCATGATCCGCGGGGCTTACCACTTCGCGCGTCCCGACATCTCGGACGGCGCTTCGCAGGCGCGCTACTTCGTGGACAACGGCGGCGGCTGGTCCGGCGACGGCAGGACCCTGCCGGGTGCGCTCGACGTCGAGTACAACCCTTACGGCGAAACCTGTTACGGCAAGTCGCCCGGGCAGATGGTCGCGTGGATGACGTCCTTCGCCGAGACCTACCTGCGGCGGACCGGGCGGCATCCGGCGATCTACACGTCGACGAGCTGGTGGAAGCACTGCACCGGCAACAGCAACGTCTTCTGGCAGAACCCGCTGTGGATCGCGCGCTACAACACCGAGATCGGCGAGCTGCCTGCCAGCTGGCGGACCCACACCATCTGGCAGTTCTCGAACAAGGGCAGCCTGCCCGGCGATCAGAACTGGTTCAACGGCACGGAAGATCACGTGCGCGCGCTGTCACAGGGATGAGTCCCGCCCGAGTGGGTGTTACAAGATCACACAGCATCGCCAAGATGGAAATGAAAATCACCCACGCGTAGTACCAATTTCACGGAAGTTAGTGACAAACCCGGCACTCGTCGTCAACAATCGTGCCCGGACGGCTACCACCTGCAGTTAGTCGTCCTCAGCGAGGGTTATCCGTTGAAGGGATTGTCGTATGCGCACTTCCCGAAGAGTCGTCATCGCCGTCGGCACCGCGCTGCTCCTGCTCAGCAGCACGGTCCAGGCGTCGGCCGCCCCGTCCCCCGAGATCATGTCGATCGACCAGGATCTCCAGCAGAACAACCACACCATCGGATCGCAGATCCGGCGCGTGGAAGGCGACACCTCCACCCCGGAGTCCAAGGAGAAGGCGGCCCGGCCGCAGCCTGAAGCCGGCGTGCTCGCGACCGTCGCGGGCATGGACGTCGCCAGCTACCAGGGCAACGTCGACTGGGCCAACTGGTGGGGCCAGGGCAAGCGCTTCGTGTGGGCGAAGACCACCGAAGGCACCGGCTACAAGAACCCGTACTTCGCCCAGCAGTACAACGGTTCCTACAACCAGGGCTTCATCCGCGGCGCGTACCACTTCGCGCTGCCCAACGTTTCCTCCGGCGCGGTGCAAGCCGACTACTTCGTCAACAACGGCGGGGGCTGGTCCAAGGACGGCAAGACCCTGCCGGGCGCGCTGGACATGGAGTACAACCCCTACGGCGCCACCTGCTACGGCTTGAGCCAGTCGGCCATGGGGGCCTGGATCCGGGCGTTCCACGACCGCTACCACGCACGCACCGGCCGCTGGCCGGTCATCTACACGTCGACGAACTGGTGGAGCACCTGCGTCGGGACGACGCAGAACTTCGGTGGCACGGTTCCGCTGTGGATCGCGCGTTACGCCTCGTCGGTGGGTGCGCTTCCGTACGGCTGGGGCTTCTACACCGTGTGGCAGTACACCTCCAGCCCACTCGACCAGAACACCTTCAACGGCGCCTACGACCGCTTGCAGGCACTGGCCAACGGCTGAGCTGCGCGTTCCGCGCGAAAGCGGCTCCCAGCCCGCTCGTCTCAGATGGCGAGCGCGGCCGGGAGCCGCTTTCGCGCGGGAGGTACCTTCCGAGCAGAATGCCCCCTGAAACTCCTGGTACGGGCGGATCCGGAACCACGGCAGACCGCCGTCCGTCTGATCGGAGCCTCAGGCCCCAGCACGGAAGGCGAACAGCGATGACCTACCCACCCCAGCCCGGCCAGCCCTATGGCCAGGACCCACAGGGGCAGCAGCCCGGCGGCTACCCGCAGCAGGGTGGATGGGACCAGACCCAGCAGTACGGCCAGCCCCAGCAGTTCGGTCAGCAGGGTGGACAGCAACAGGGCTGGGACCAGACGCAGCAGTATCCGCAGGGCGGGCAGCAGCAAGGCTGGGAGCAGACCCAGCAGTACCCGCAGCAGCAGGCGGGCTGGGACCCGAACGCGCAGCAGCAGGGCTGGGACCCGAACAACCCCGGCTACCCGCAGGGTTACGGCGGCCCGCCCGCGCCGCCGCCGAAGAGCAAGACCGGGCTGATCATCGGGATCGTGATCGGCGTCGTCGTGCTGATCGCCTTCGGTGTCACCGGCTTCGTCGCGCCGGGCTTCCTGCTGAGCAAGGACGAGGGCAACAACACGGCCGCGCCGCCGGCGTCGTCGTCCGGCAAGGCCCCGACTTCCGCGCCGAAGAGCAGCCCGAAGTCGAGCGCGCCCAAGAGCAGCCCGAAGAGCACCGAAAGCGGTGGCACGGGTTCCGAAGGCAACCCGAAGGGCGTCCAGAACCTCAAGGACTTCCTCGCCAAGGTGAGCGCCGGTGACAAGGCGGGCGCGTTGTCGCTGGTCTGCGCGGACATGAAGACGACCATGGGCGACTCGATCGACATCATGGCCCCGGCGCCGTCGCAGCTGGAAGTCACCACGACCTCCGGCATCGGTGACGGCTTCATCACCGGTGACATCGAGGGCACGGTCAAGGGCAAGAAGGTGAGCGGATCGGGGATCTCCTCGGACGACAACCCGGACAAGTCCTTCTGCGTACGCAACTTCTTCGTCTTCTGACGTGATGAAGCGGTTGCTTCGCTCGCCGTTGCTGTGGACGTTCGTGGTTTCGCTCGTCCTGCTGCTCGCCGTCGGCGGCTGGTTGCTGACCGATCCGGCGACCAGCCGCAGCGAGGCGTTGAAGACCGGCGGCATCGCCGGTGGCGCGATCGTCGCGCTCTACGCGTTGTGGCTCAACGACCGGCGGCGCCGCGTCGAGGAGCGGCGGCAGGAAACCGAACGGCAGCGCCAAGAACTCGAACTGCGGCGGGCCGACCAGGACCGCGACCGGATCTCGGACGAGCGGTTCGCGAAGGCCGTCGAACTGCTCGGGCACGACGCCGACCAGGTGCGGGTGGGGGCCCTCCACGCACTGGCCGGGCTGGCGCGCGGGCGGGCGATCTACCGGCAGACGGTGCTGGACATCCTGTGCTCGTACTTGCGGCGGCCGTTCAAGCATCCGCGGTACGAAGGCGAGGCGAAGCTTGCCGGGAATGCCCTGCCCAAGCCAGGAAGCCAGGAGCAGGAGCAGGAACTCCAGGTGCGGCAGACCGCGCAACGGCTCATCGGGGAACTGCTCCCGGCCGCGGATTCCGAGGACACGCCGGGATACGACCTCGACCTGACCGGGGCGGTGCTGGAGTACTTCGACCTTTCGAACCGGAAGGTCGGCAAACTACTGCTCCGCTACGGCGGGCTGTACAACAGCACCAACCTTTCCGGTTGCGTGTTCCTCGGGCCGGTCTATCTGACCGGCGCGGGCACGGTCAAGGACAAGCGGATCGGGTACTTCCGGTGCGCCGGAACGAAGTTCGAACAGCGGGCGTGGTTCAGCGGGGTGCGATTCGACGAGGACGCCGAGTTCGACGGCACGATCTTCGCGGGCCCTGCGTCCTTTAAGGACAGTGTCTTCGCGAAGAACGCGGTCTTCCGCGAAAGCGAGTTCGGGGATTCGCTCGACCTGCGACGGGCCCGGTTCGAAGGCTTCGGCGACCTGAAGTTCGGCAAGGCACCGAAATCCGTGTCGTTGTACAACACGACGGTGGAACCGGCGAAGGAGTACGCGCTGCCGGACGGCTGGTCCGTCGAGACGTTACCCGGCGGCCGGGCCCGGCTCACGATGAAGGACATATGAGACGACTGCTCAGGTCTCCGCTGCTGTGGACGTTGCTGTCGTCGATCGTGGTGCTGGCCGGGGTCACCGGCTGGCTGCTCGCGGATCCGGCGACGAGCCGCGGTGACGCGCTCAAGACCGGTGCGCTGGCGGGCGGGGCGATCGCCGCGCTGTACGGGCTCTGGCTCAACGACCGGCGTAGGCGCACCGAGGAGGACCGGCACGAGATCGAGCGCAGCCGGATCTCCGACGAACGCTTCGCCAAGTCGATCGAACTGCTGGGCAACGACGCCGACCAGGTGCGCGTCGGCGCGATGCATTCGCTCGCGGGGCTGGCCAGGACGCGGCCGGAGTACCGGCAGACCGTGCTCGACGTGCTGTGCGCGTACCTGCGGCGGCCGTTCGACCATCCGAAGTTCACGAGTGACACCGTGTGGAACAACGAAAGCAAGGCGGCCGCGGAGCGGGAACGGCTGGTCCGGCGTGCGGCCGAACGGCTGATCCGCGACATCCTGCCGCACGCCGGGACCACCGGTCCGACGTTCGGGCTCAACCTCAGCGACGCGCGGCTCGACAAGCTGGAACTGACGGCGAGGCGGGTCGGCTGGTTCGGCGCGGATCGCAGTGAGGTACTGCATCACCTCGACCTCGAGAACGCCGAACTCGCCGGGAAGTTCTCGCTCAAGCACGTGCGGATCCACGGCAATCTCAGACTCGCCGGAGCGATTTTCAAACGGCCGGTACTGCTGGACGACCTGACCGTCGAGACCCCGGTCGACTTCGGCAAGGCCATCTTCGCGGAGCCGCCGTCGCTGGAGGGCGCCAAGTTCGCGCCCGGGTCGGCTTTGCCTGCTCGTGAGTGATTTGGGTTGTTAAGGCCAAGAGTGTCTTGGGTACCTACCGTCTCCTTGCCTAGGTACGTGAAGGCCCCCTTCCTGTACCTAGGCGCAAGGAAGGGGGCCTTCATGTACCTAGGCGCAACGGGCGCCGGTACCGAGCGGGCAGGGTCTCGTGAGTGTTTTGGGTCGTTAGAACGAACCCGCTTTTGAAAACTTACGCGTCACCTGCGGCGTTGCTCGCGTGAAGTACATGAAGGCCCCCTTCCTTGCGCTAGGCGCAAGGAAGGGGGCCTTCACGTACTGGGGAA
>NZ_JBFBBY010000034.1:0-60492 GCF_040682875.1 Amycolatopsis sp. NPDC051071
CCTTCGTCCTCGTACTGGACGTACTCGGTCGAAGGGCCCACGCCGCCAGGGGCCACCTGGGCGCGAAGACCGCGAACGAGATTTGCCAGACACGCCCTAGGAGTCTGCTCAAAGGGCGTGTCCGTGAAAGATCGAGTTCCGAGGGAACCGACCGCCGTCCGGACGCGTCTCAGGGTGAGACGCCCCGGTCCGGCCCGGCGGCGCGACGAAGGGTGGCAGATGGATTTCCAGGTCGTGCCCGCCGAGATCGGCACGCACGCGGACCACGTCGACGGGATCGCCGACAGGCTGGGTACCGCGTTGGCGGCGGCGAAGACCGCGGCCATGTCAGACGAGGCTTATGGCCTGATCTGCGCGTTCGTACCGCCGTTCATCAATCCGGCGGAGGAGAAGACGGTCGACTCGATCACGGCGGCGATCGACGGCGTCCGCGCCACCGCCGCGAACCTGCGCAGCGCCCAGCGGTCCTATACCGAACAGGACACCGCGGGCGTCGATGCGCTCAAGCCGTATCTCGACGCGATCCCGGCGACGACGACGGGAGCGATCCAGCGATGACCAACCCTCTCGTCGCCGCACCGAAGGATTCCACCACCGCGGTGTCCGGCGTTCCGTTGCTCGAGTCCGCCGCCGACCTCAAGAAGGCAATCGAAAGCGGTGATTGGGCGTCCGTCGCGATCGGCGCTGTCGGCACCGCCATGGACGCGGTGTCCGCCGCGCTCGACCCGTTCGGCACCATTCTCGCCGCCGGGGTCGGCTGGCTGATGGAGCACGTCGGGCCGCTGAAGGAGGCGCTCGACGCCCTCGCCGGAGACCCGGACGAGATCACGGCGCACGCCGAAACCTGGAAGAACGTGGCAGGTGAACTGGGGTCGATCAGCACCGACTTCGACGCGATGGTCGTCGCCGAGACGGCGAACTGGACAGGTACCGCCGCCGACGCCTACCGCGTGCGTGGCGCCGACATCGCGGCGCTGGTCGGCGCCTGCCGGCAGGCCGCGGACGGCGCGTCCTCCGGCACCCGGATCGGCGGCGAGGTGGTCACGGCGGTCCGCACCCTGGTCCGCGACACCATCGCCGAGCTGATCGGCAGGCTGATCAGCTGGGCACTGCAGGTACTGGCGACGCTGGGCCTCGGGCTGACCTGGGTCCTCCCCCAGGTCACCGCCGCCGTCGCGAAGACCGCGGCCAAGATCGCCAACGTCACCACCAGGCTGGTCAAGGCGATGAGTGCGCTCGCCCCGCTGATGAAGAAGGCGAAGACCATCTTCGCCGACGCCGAGAAGGCCCTGCGCAAGATCGACGCCGGCAAGACCGGCTCCGCCGGGAAACCCCGCGGCCCCAAACCAGGCGGCGAATACAGCGGTACGCGTGGCGGCGGTGGCGGCAAGGGGAAGCAGCCCAAGCCCAAGCCGACACCCAAGCCCCCGCTTCCGCCGTCGCAGATCGGGAAGTTCGACGATCTCACCCCGGCGCAGCGGGAGGCCGCGCTCAAGATGAAACAGTGGATCCGCGACCACCAGGACAGCGGCCAGTTCGGCGCCTGGCACGACAAGGTGGACGACAACAAGCTGTCCTCGCTGGGACTGGGCAACAATCCCCAGGGCGGCGCCGGGTCCACCTGGGGCGGCAGGATCTACGGGAACCACGGCGCCGAGGGCAGCGTGGTCGGCAACGAGGGCAGGCTCCCGCACGGCGACAACAAGATCCCGCAGCCGGACGGGCCGGACGGGCGACCGGGGAAACCGTACGACGGCAAGTACTACGAGTTCGACGTCCACCCGACTCCGCAGTACGACAACAAACCCATCCGGGACCCCGACCAATACACGGACTTCAACGGGAAACCGCTGCCGGATTCGCAGAGGCCGAAGCCGGATCGCATCATCAAGGACGACAACGGCAAGTTCTACTATTCGCCGAACCACTACGGCGGGTTCTTCGAGATTCCGTGACGCCTGCCGGACTATCATCGTGCGCGAGGGCCGACGAGGGGGGCGCATGACGACATTGCTGGTACGGGTGGCGGGCGACGAGGAACTCGACGCGGAGACGCGGAAGCTCCGGAAAGCCTTGCTGGAGCTGGATGTCGAGGATGTCCGCCTACCCGAGGTCGCCGCCCCGGACGGGGCGAAGGGCGCCGGGACCGACATCGGCGCGATGGTCGTCAGCCTGGGTGGTTCCGCGGTACTGACCGCGGTGGTCACCGGTGTCTGCCAAGTGCTGCGCACGTGGGTGGCCCGTGACAAGGACAGGCGTGTGGTGATCGAAGTCGGCGACAACAAGCTGGAACTGACCGGCGGGAACGCCGAGCAGCAGGCGCGTGCGATCGACGCGTTCCGGAAGACGCTGGCACCGGAAGCGGACTGAGCGTGGGCGTCCGTGACGCGCTCCTGATCGCCACCGGCGCGTACGGCAGCGCGCGGCTCGCCGAATTGCGCTCGCCGGTGGCGGACGTCGCCGAACTCGACGGCGTGCTGTCCGATCCCACGATCGGCTGGTTCCAGACGACGCAGGTCGTCGACGCGCCCGCGCACCAGGCAACCCGCGCGATCGAGAAGTTCTTCCGCAACCGGAGCACTGACGACCTCCTGGTGCTGCACATCTCGTGCCACGGTGTGAAAGACGACGACGGCCAGCTGTACTTCGCTTGCGCGGACACGGATCCGGACCTGCTGGCGTCCACGTCGATCCCGGCGGGATTCCTGCACGCCCAGATGGGCCGTTGCCGGGCGAAGTCGATCGTGCTGCTGCTGGACTGCTGTTTCAGCGGAGCGTTCGTACCCGGTATGAAAGCGGCCATCGGCGTGGACGCGAAAGAACAACTGGCCGGCTACGGACGAGCCGTGCTGATGGCCACCGGACGGACGGAATACGCGTGGGAAGGGAGCCGGTTCCGCGAGCTGGAACCGGAACCGTCGCGGTTCACCGAAGCGATCATTCACGGTTTGCGCACCGGCGAAGCGGATCGTGACGGCGACGGCAGGGTGGCCGTGGACGAGCTTTATGAACATGTTTACGAGCGTCTTCGGGATTCCGGCGTCAAGCAGACGCCGCAATGGTCGTCCGAACTGGTGCATCGCGTGTTTCTGGCGAACCGCGCCATCTCCCTGCAGCCGGAGCGGCCGCCGCCGGCCGGTGTCAGGCCACGGCCACAACGTCGCGCGCGTCGCGGCGAAGACGTGCTGATCACGCTCGACCTCACGCTGGAAGAAGCGTTCGCGAGCACGGAAAAGACGCTCCGGGTCGAAACCATGGTGAGCTGCGGGGACTGTCAGGGGCTCGGCACCTCCGAGGACTCCGTCGTCGAACGGTGCTCCCGATGCGGCGGGGACGGCCTCGAGAACGGGCAGGACTGCGAAACCTGCAACGGCTTCGGGACGCTGATCGACAAACCCTGCCGTCGTTGCGACGGCGACGGCAGGGTCCACCAGCTGCGGAACCTGACCGCGAAGATCCCGTCGGGCATCGTAAGCGGCATGCGCATGCGGCTCTCGGAACAAGGTGAAACCGGGCTCGGCGGCGGGCCCGCCGGTGACCTCTACGTCGAGATCAACGTGCTGCCCGACGAGTGTTTCGTCCGGGACGGCGCGCACCTGTCCTGCACGACCACGGTCTCTCCCGCGATCGCACGCGAGGGCGGGATCGTCGAGCTAAAGACCTTCGACGGCCTGAAGAAGCTCCGGATACCGGCGGGGGTGAAGTCCGGCGGCAAGATCCGGGTCGCCGGATTCGGGATGCCGCGGCTCCGCTCGTCCGGCCTGGTCGAGGGCCGAGGTGACCTGATGGTCACCGTGGACGTCCGCGAGCCTTGAGAAACAAACTGGACCTCCAGTGAACTAGAGGTCGTACGTTTTCGGCATGACTTACGAACTGGTGGGAGCGAAGGAGTCCGGCTCCTGGCGCGAACTGCTGAGCGGTCGCTACGCCGCCGTGTCGGCGGTACTGGCCGGGGGTGTGCTGGTCGAGGCGAGCAATGTGTACCTGACGACCAGCCTGCTGCCGACGATCGTCGCGGACATCGGCGGCGCGGAGTTCTACGCCTGGACGATGACCTCGTTCCTGGTGGCCTCGGTGATCACGTCGATGCTGGTGAGCCGCCTGCTCACGACCCGCGGCGGGGTCACGTCCTACGTGCTCGCCTTCGTGCTTTTCGCGGCGGGAACGGTGATCTGCGCGGTCAGCCCCGGGATGACGACCCTGCTGGTGGGACGCGCCGTCCAGGGGCTCGGCGGTGGGCTGCTGGCCGGTCTGGGGTACGCGCTGATCCAGCGAGCGCTGCCCGAACGGCTCTGGGTTCGCGCCGCGGCGCTGGTCTCGGCGATGTGGGGTGTCGGCAACATCCTCGGACCGGCGGTCGGCGGGCTGTTCGGCCAGTTCGGGGCGTGGCGGCTGGCTTTCGTCGTGCTGGCGGCGGTGGCCATCGCACTCGTCGTCCTCGCGGTGCGGGCGATCCCGCGTACGGAGACCGGCCCGTCGAAGAGCGCGTTCCCGCTCGGCTCGCTGGTGCTGCTGACGGCTTCGGTCGCGGCGGTGAGCGTGGCGAGTGTCGTGTCCGGGATCGCCACGGTACTGGCGATCGCCGTCGGTGTGGTGCTGGTGGTGTGGTTCGTCGTATACGAGCGGTCGGCGACCGCCAGCGTGCTGCCGAAGGTGGTGTTCGGCCGGGGGTTGCCGCTGCGCTGGGTGTACCTCACGGTCGTGGCGCTGGCGTTCGGGATCGGCACCGAGTCGTTCATCCCGCTGTTCGGCCAGGAGATCGGCGCGCTTTCGCCGCTGGTGGCCGGTTTCCTCGGCTCGGCGCTGTCACTCGGCTGGTCACTGGCCCAGATCCTCAGCGCGACAGCGAAGACACCGCGCTCGGTGCGGATGCTGGTGACGGCCGGTCCGCTCGCACTGGCGGCCGGGCTCGTCGGCTACGGAGCCTTGCAGCACACGATGCCCACCGGCGTCGTCGTGGCCGCCTGGTTCGCGGTGCTGCTGGTGGCGGGCAGCGGTATCGGGATGGCGTTCCCGCACCTCACGGTCGCCGCCCTCGGCGCGACCGACGACGAGGAGGAGGCCGCGAAGGCCGCCGCGGGTATCAACACCGTGCTGCTCATCGCGACCGCGTTCAGCGCCGCGACCGCAGGCGTGCTGGTCAACCTGGGTGCCCCGGACACGGTGGCCTCGGCGCACCTGCTCGTCTTCGGTTTCGCGGTGGCGGCCGTGCTCGGCGTGTTCCCCGCGATGGCGTCCGTGCGCACCGGCCCGGCACGCGACGGCGGCTCGTGATCGGCGAGGTGGCGGCCAGGCCGGTGGTTTCCTCCGTACCGGTGGTTCTAGTGGCGGCCAGAGCGAAGGCGTGACTCGCGTGCTTGAGCACGTCACTCGCGTGCTTGAGCACGTAACTTGCGTGCTTGAGCACGTCACTCGCGTGCTTGAGCACGTCACTCGCGTGCTTGAGCACGTAACTCGGGTGTGCGGGGTCTGAGCACGCGAGTTACGGCTCTGAGCACGCGAGTGCGGTGCCAATAGAACCCTCTTTGCCACTCACGACCCCCCGGAACCGCCCGCCCGGCCGCCCGCGCCACGCCACCACCGGGAGACGGCGCCCCCGCTACGAGAGCTGCTCGTTGTAGTCCGGGAGTTTGAAGCCCTTTTCGTAGTTGCCACCGGTGAAGTCCCCGGGGCGGTTTCCGACGTTGGCGATGATGGTGTATCCGGCCGCCGCGTATTCCTTGCGGCAGCGTTGTTTGGTCTCGGTCGCGTGCTTTTCCGAGCTTTTCCGGACGCAGACCTTGTCCACCGGGTATCCGGCGTCGACGAGTGCTTCCTTGGCGCCGCTCGCGCTGCTGCGATAGCTCGCCACCAGTACGGTGACCCCGTTTTTCTTGGCGTGCTTGATAAAGGCGAGTACGTCGGCGGTCGGTTCGCCGGGGTGGTAGTAGGTTTCGAGTGCCGTGTTGTCGATGTCGGTGACCACCGCCAGTTTCGTTCCACCCTTGGCGACCCGGTCGTCGAGATAGCCCGTACCGCCGTTCATCGCCGTATGCACATCGGACTGCCAGGTCCGGTAATCCGGCACCTGGCTAGCGGAAACCGACGGAGCGACAAGGCAGGTCAGCGCACCGGCGAACGCGGTCACGGCCAAAGCGCGTGCGGTCCTGTTCTTCACAGCGGCCCTTCTTTCTTTGCGGCGGGACAATTCCCGGGAGAATGCTGCGCCATGAACCTAACCAGCCGGGTTCATCCGGGAAAGCCCCGGCGGAAACTTCTGTAAACAGAGAAACGCTATTCCCAGCTCCAGTGCAGACCGTGGATTCCGGGAGCCGCGTTCCGTCGCGAAACGTGGACGGTGTGCCGTTCGTCGGGCCGGGTCTCCTGCCATCCGGTGGTCCGGCCTTCGGGCGTGCGGGTTCGCCAGGTCCGGCAGGCGACCGGTTCCGCGTCGCGGGTGAAGACGAACCGGCCGTGATAGACGTCGACGGGTTCGGCGATCCTGCGGTGGTGACGGCGCGTGACGAGCGGGCGCGGGAACTCCTGCTCGTAGCCGATGACCAGTCGCTCCCCTCGCCGCAACGTCCTGGCCAGCACCAATTCCGTCATGGAGAAACCTTCGTCGGCGAGGGTGAGCACCGCGCCGGGGTGGCAATGACTACTGGAAGTCACCTGGGGTGGCGGGACACCGGGTTCGCTTCGGGCCGCGATGAGCATCGTGCGTGTCCGGTCCCGCCGGGCTTCGATCAGTTCCCGCACCACGATCCGCCGGACACAGTGGTCCGGCCCCACAGAGAACGATTCGCGCAAACCGATCTTGCGGACCGGATTCCCCACCGAGTCCCGGAATTCGGCGAGCAACGGCGGCAGGAAGGCCGGATGACCCCAAGCCCGGTGAAGCCGGTCGCCCGGTTTCACCGAACGGACACCGCGCCCCCGCGGCCGCGGAGAACCGAGCAATCGAAGCAGGGACCCCGGATCCAGCGCGAGCACCTGTTCGAGGATTCCCACGGCCTGAAGGGATTCCTCCCGTTCCGGCTTGCTCCGTCCACTTTGCCAGTAGCTCAAGGTCATGGCACTCAGCGAAGTGCCCTTGGCGCGGAGGCGGTACTGCAACTGCCGGAGACTCAGTCCGCGATCGCGTGCGGTCACCGTCAGCGCGTGGCAGAACGGCCCGGTTCGCAGTGCCTCGGCGACCTCGCCGGTTTCGGTCATGGCTCACCTCGCCGCGACAGTGTGCGACGAACCTCGTGGCCAAACCACCTTCCTTCGCGGGTTGACAGCCGGGTGTCGAACCCTGTTTTGGTGCACATCAGCACCACATGTCACTTCCGCGTCACTTTCGGCAACCACGCCCGGGCCGGGTTGCGTTTGTGTGGCACATCACACTCTCACTGCACGCAGGCGCTCCGTGGCCGTCTCCCTTTGTGAGAACCCTTTCGGTGAAAAGATCACCGGAAGCGTTGGAGGGAGACAACATGAACCGCACAAGCATCATCCGCACCGCCGCCATCACCGGCATCAGCGCCGCGTTGGGTCTCGTCGCCGTCGTTCCGGCGTTGGCCGCCTCGTCGGCCGATCCGGTCACCACGGTGGCCGACCTGAACGGTGACGGGGAGATCGAGACCGTCACCGCGCAACTGCTCGCGGACAACGATCAGCTGATCTCGGCGACGGTGAACGGGACGTTCACCTCGATCCACCTCGGCGCCGACGGCTCCCGTGGGTTCGAAGCGCCGCGCGTCGCGGACCTTAACGGTGACGGGCGGGCGGAACTGCTCGTGGCTCAGTCGGTGGGGGCCAACACCACGTTCTTCACCTCGCTGCACTTCGACGGCCGCAACCTCAGCCAGGTCGTCGACGAGAACGACAAGCCGCTCTCGGTCGCGGAAGGCGGCGGCATCGCCGCTCACCTCGGCTACCAGTGCACTCCGTTCGAGGGCGGTCGCAGCTTCGAGACCGTCGCCGCCGAAGCCGACGACCTCAGCGCCGAACCACTCACCTACAGCGGCACCCGCACCGTCTACACCCTCCGCGACGGTGCCCTGACCACCCAGAACACCGTGTCGTTCTCGGCAAGGCCCGTGACCGACCCGGTCCTCGCGGCCGACGCCACGACCTGCGACCAGACCGGCAGTTGACCACCGAACCACCGCGCGGTATCGATCGACCGCGTCGCGCGTGACCTGGAGGTCATAGACCGGTCGTCTACAACGCGTTCGAACAGCAGGAGCAGCGTGTCGTCGAGCAGCTGCTGACCACGGTCTCGACCGAAGTCGACCCGCGTGATCCAGCCGCGTACCTGAACCGGACGATCACCGCGCTGGTCGAGCCGGCGCGCCGCTCGACCCCTGCGTAAGTGGTCTTGGCGGCCTGACCTGCGGACCTGCGGCCTCAGACGCGGGAAACCGCCCCGGCGAGTCCGCCGGGGCGGCCTTCGCGTCAGATGGCGTGGACGCCCTGGGCCTGCGGCCCCTTCTGGCCCTGGCCGATCTCGAACTCCACCCGCTGTCCTTCATCCAGGGACTTGTAGCCGTTGCCCTGGATCTCCGAGTAGTGCACGAACACGTCCGGCCCGCCACCGTCCTGTTCGATGAAGCCGAAGCCCTTCTCGCTGTTGAACCACTTCACGCTGCCCTGAGCCATACTTTTCTTCCCTGCTCTTCGTAGTGAGTCCGAGCGCATCAGATGCCCGGATCTCGCGCCTCATTATCGCAGGTAACGGAATGGTGGTGGAGGGCCTTCACCGAACAATTTCGATCTCTTGGGCACACGCGCTCGGCGACGTGCCGCTGACCAGGGGCCGCGGTGGATCCCGGCGTCAGTGCGGGCGCCGGGTTCACCCGGATCGGTGTCAGCCGAGGCAGGACCGGACGGCCGCGGCCAGGCTCGCCGCCCGCGGGTCGTCGAGCGGGATGTCCAGGCCCGGCGGCAGGCCGTACATCCGGGTCTTGTCGGTCTGGACTTCCGTCATCCTCCTGACGGTCGACGGTCGCGGCCGGGAGCGCCGCGGCAGCCGGGCCCGGGTGGACCATGAACGAAAGCCCACTGTCCCGTGGCTGGTCAGGGAGGGGACCGCCGTGTGGATTCTGGATCGTCCAACGCGCCGAAATCCACACGGTCACCGTGCGTGGTCCGGAATCGAGGCAAGACACCGCGAATCGGCAAGTCCCGGGACCACTGCCTCCCTCAGGCGATGGCCGCGAGTGCGGAGAGCATCGTGTCCTTGAGTTCCGGGCGGCAGATCAGGAGATCGGGTAGTTCAGGGGTGGTGTTGCCGTAGCGCAACGGGCTTCCGTCGATCCGTGACGTATGCGCGCCCGCGGCGGCGAGGACCGCGACGGGGGCGGCGCTGTCCCATTCGTATTGGCCCCCGTCGTGGACGTACGCGTCCGCGGCGCCGATGAGGACGGCGATCGCTTTCACGCCGGCGGAACCCATCGGGATCAGGTCGACCGCCATCTCCCCCGCCAGGGCGTCGACGACGGCGGGGCGGTGACTGCGGCTGACGGCCACGCGCGGCCGGGGGCGCGAAGTGGCCGCTGCCAACGGTTCCGGCCGGTCTGTGGCGAACGTCCTGCCGGTGGCGGGTACCGCGACGGCACCGGCGACGAGGGTGCCGTTCTCGGCCAACGCCACATGCACGGCCCAGTCATGTCTGGTCCGATCGCAGTACTCGCGTGTGCCGTCCAGTGGGTCGATGATCCACAGGCGCCCGCTTCCGGGCGCGGCCGCCGTGTCCTCGCTTTCCTCCGAACGGACCGCGTCGTCCGGCCGGTGCTCGGCAAGAGCCTTGAGCAGCACCATATTCGCCTGGCGGTCGCCTTCCGCGCCGAGTTCGGCGCCGGTCAAGTCCGGATGCTCCCGGCGAAGTCCGAGCAGGAGGTCACCGGCGGCCGTCGCGAGTTCGCGGGCCAGCGCGTGATCGTCCACGGGTCAGCTCCCCACGGTGAGCGCGACTTTGTCGCCCACGACCTCGAAGCGGACATGGGAAAGGTCCGGGACGACGATGTCGGCGTCGAGGCGGTCGGCGTCGCCGATGCCGAGGGTCACGCAGCCGGCGGCGGTCCCCGACGCCAGCCCGGACGCGGTGTCCTCGACGGCGAGACAGCGTTCCGGGGCCACTCCGAGGAGTTCCGCCCCGAGCAGATAGGGCGCCGGTTCCGGTTTACCCCGTTCGACGTCGTCGGCGGTGACGAGGACGTCCGTCACGGGCAGGCCGGCGGCCGCGGTGCGGGCATCGGTGACGTCGCGGGTGCACGAGGTCACGATGGCCTTGCGTTCCCCGGTCGCCTCGGTCGCTTCCCGCGCGCCCGGGAGGACGACCACGCCTTGCAGATCGTGGGTGGCGATATGGGCGTAGCGGGCCAGGCCCGCTTCGAACCGGTCCGGCGGCAGAAGAGCGGCGACGATGTCCTTGGCGGGCTTCCCCGCCGTTCCGGCCAGCCGTTCCTTGTCCACGCCTTCCTCCTCCGCCCAGCGCTGCCAGGCCCGGCGGACCGCGGCCGTCGAGTCGATGAGGGTGCCGTCGAGATCGAACAGCACGGCGTCGAATTCGTGCCGGGCGGGCTCGGCTTCCTGTTTGCGGACTTGGCGGACGAGCAGGATCACCAGCACCAGTGCGATCACCCCCAGCGACGCGCCGAGTACGGCGACTCCTGGCAGTCCGGCGCGGGCCAAGGCGACCCCGCCGAAGCCGGCACCGGCGACGATACCGATGTTGAACGCCGAGACCGCGAACGAGACGGCCAGTTCGCCGCCCTTGCCCGCCGCCTGGAACAACGCGGCCTGCACGGTGGGCACGAAGGACCACGCGGCCAGCTGCCAGACGGTGATCAGGGCGATCGCCTGCACCGGGCCGGTCGACAACGGCAGCACCAGTAGCAGCGAAGCCGCCGTGACACCGGCGGTGACCAGGAGCGTCAGCCGGGAGTTCCGGTCGGCGCCCTTGCCCCCGATGATGTTGCCCAGCACGGCACACAGGCCCGCGATGAACAGGACGACGATGACGAGGATTCCGTGCACACCCGCCCGTTGTTCGAGCAGGGGCACCAAATACGTGTAGACGGTGAAGGAGGCACCCCAGAACAGCACGATCGCGCCGAGACCGATGACGACTGGTTTCGTGCCAAGAGCGCGGACGCGTTCACTGAGCGGCGGGCCGTCGTCCGCCCCTGTTGCCGGGACGACCATGGCGATGAAAGCCAGTGCCGCCAGCGCCATACCGCCGATGACCAGCATCGGGGCGCGCCAGCCGAGGTGTTGCCCCATCAGCGTGCTGACCGGGACACCGAGTGCGGTCGCGCTGCTGACACCGGCGACGATGAGCGCCATCGTCGAAGCCCGTTTCGCCGGTTCGCTCAATCGTGCGGCCGTCCCGATCGCGGTCGCCAGATAAAGACCCATCATGCCGCCGGAAAGCAACCGGGATCCCAGTAACACCGGATAGTTGGGCGCGAGTCCCGCGGTGGCGTGCCCTATCGCGAAAACGACAAGGCTGCCGAACAAGACCTTTCTCCGGTCCATTCGATGGAACGCCGCACCCAGTACGGGTGCTCCCACCGCGAAGGCCACCGCGTTGAGCGTGACCAGCTGTCCCGCCACCGCCTCGGACACCCCGAGGTCGGCCGCGATCTGGGGAAGCAGCCCGACGACGACGAACTCGGTGCAGGACACCGCGAACGCCCCGGCGAACAGGGCCCAGATCCAGATCTTCTTCACTCCACCCTCCAGCGGACTCGAATCGGATCGTGCCTGCCACTTGATCCGGTAGGTACCCGTTGGACGGAACCTCATTCACCGGATCGGCGAGCGCCGCCTGCCGGGGCTGTCGGCTCCCCGTCCGTATGCGGGGACGTCTCCCCTGTGCACGGCGGGTAAGGGTAATTCCGCCGTACCATCAGAGTGAAAAGTAGTTTTCACTCGAATAGCGTAGTTAGCCGATCAACGGTCCGTGGGGATACAACGGCGGACGAAAGGAGTCGCGATTCATTGGGGGCTGGAAGGACTGTTCGAGGGAAAGGCATGGGGGCCGGGCGATCGTCCTGTCGCCGGACGAGGGAGGGAGTTGGCCGTGTCCGATCAGGGGTGCCGACCGGCCGAGCGGTGTATTTCGCAATTCATGAGCACCGAGGCTGTCGCGAAGGTGGACGACGCGCTGGCCGCGGTGGAATCGGGCCGTGGCGCGGTGGTGATCGCCGAGCGGTCGGGGGTGATGGGACGGGGCGCGATCACCGAATACGCGGTCGCGGCGGCCGAGCGCCGCGGGATCACCGTCTCGCACGGGCGCGCGACCCGCGCCGATCGCGCCGCCCCGTTGTCGTCGCTGGTCGCCACCTTGAGCGACAGCGAACTGACGCGGCCGGCGACAGCGGATCTCGGTGACCTCAACGGCAACCGGCTGGCGTCGCTGGACCGGTTGCGGGAACGGCTGATCCGGCTCTCGGCGGAACGTCCTTTGGTGCTCTGTCTCGACGATTTCCACCACGCGGACGAACTCACCGCGTTGTCGCTCCGGGTTCTGGTGCCCGCACTGGCTTCCTGTCCCGTGTTCTGGCTGCTGGTCTCACGTCCTTCGCTGGCGTCGACGGCGGTTCGCGGCGTCGTCGACGCGCTCGCGGCTTCCGGTGCCCAGCGCGTCACGATCGGCAGGCTCACCGCCGCCGAACTGAAACGGCTCTGTGAAGCCATTTTGGGCGCCGTACCGGACGAAGGTGTGCTGGAGGTCGCCGCGGGCGGCGGCGGGGATCCGCTGCTCACCGAGGAACTGGTCCGCTGGTTGCGCACCGCGAGGCAGGTCGAGGTGACCGGCGGGCAGGCGAAACTGCGGCCCGACGCCGAACTGCTGCCGATGCCCGCCGGTGTCGCGCAGAAGATGCGGGCACGGCTTTCCGATCTGTCGGAGCCGGTTCTGTCGCTGCTGGAGACCGGTGCCGTACTGGGCAAGACGTTCACCGTGCACGAGGTCGCGGGGCTCACCCAGCGACCCGCGACCGAACTCGTCGGACCGGTGACCGAGGCGATCGAAGCCGGTGTGCTGACGCCGGAACCGGCGGGCCTGCGGTTTCGCAGTGAACTCGTCCAGAAGGCCCTCTACGCCGGTCTCGACGAACCGGTCCGGATGGCACTGCACCGGGAGGCCGCCACGGTGGTCCGCGCGGAGGGCCGGGATCCCGACGAGGTGCTGGACCATCTCGTGCGCAGCGGCCGCGGCAGCCTCGGCGAGTCGATCGACCTGCTGTGGGAGGAGGTCCGCCGAAACGCGGAGCGCAAGCCGAAGGTCGCTGCCCGGCTGGTGCTGCGCCTGCTGCATCTGCTCGGTGACGCCCATCCGATGGCCGAGGCGCTGACGGTCGAAGCGGTCCGGCTGCTGAGTGTCACCGGGGACGGCAGGCTGGCGTGGGAACTGGCCGAACGGGCGGTGCACCGCGCGGCCGACGCGGACACCGCCACCACGATGGTGCGCACCCTGGCCGAACTGGCCGAGCCCGCGCACGACTGGGGCGGCGACAACGCGGTGGCGGAGTACACCCGGCTCGCACTGGCCAGAGCGGATCTCACTCCCGTGCACCGCGCCGAACTGCGTGCCGTCCAGGCCTACAGCCTCGCCCGCTCGGACGGGAACATCGCGGCGGCCGAACAGGCAGCCGACGACAGCCTCGCCGCCGGCAGCGCCCTCGCCCTCGGTGAGGCGATCATGCTGGGCTCGGCGGCGAAAGGCCTGACCGCGTTGCGACGCGGCGAATTCAGCCGATCGCTGTCCTACACCCGTGCCGCCGTCCGCGCGGCGGACCGGATCGGCCCGCGCGCCCAGCAACGTCATCCCAGGTTGTGGTTGTGCCGTCCGCTGATGGCGCTCGACCGGTTCGACGAAGTGGCTTCCACGCTGACGTTGGCGAGACGGGAGGCGCGGCATCTCGGCACGTCGTGGTCCACCCCGACCTGGCACCACCATTGGGCGAGGATGTGGGCGGCGCGAGGCGCGTTCTCCGAAGCCGAGGCCGACGCCGAAGCCGGTGTCCGCGCGGCACGCGAGCAGCCCGCGGGCGCGTTGCTCAGCAGGTTGCTGTGCCTGCTCGGCGAGGTGCGCACCAGTCTCGGTCTGCTGGAGGAGGCCGACGCGAATCTGTGCGAAGCCGAGACCCTCGCCGAGGGCGGCACCGGCGCACACGTGGCCCATCTGACCTGGCGACGGATGCTCTGGCTGTGGGCGGCGGAGCGCGAGGACGAGGCCGCCGAGGTCGCCAGCGGGCTGCAGGCGGCGACCGATCCGGTCGCCTTCACCGCGACGGGTGGCCCGCTCATCGCGCCGGTGCTGGTGAAACTGGCCCTGCGCCGCGACGACCGTCCGCGTGCGGACGAAGTGGTACGGACGGCAAGGGAGCTGGCAGGCCGCAATCCCGGGGTGACCTCCACCGCTGCCGCCGCCGCACACGCGGCGGGACTCAACGAGAATGATCTCGGCGCGCTCACCTCCGCCGCCGAGATGCACCGGATCAGCGGACGGCGACCGGCCAGGGTCGTCGCCTTGCGGGACGCCGCGGACCTGGCGGAGCGCGTCGGTGAGCGTGACCGGGCTCGAAACCTGTACGAAGAGGCCGCGCGGATCCACAGGTCGTGGAGCGGTGGCCATGACGAACCCGCGCCGGTCGACGGCGGCGTGGAGATGATCCCGCCGGTGTCCCCCGCCCGCTGGTCGCATCTGACCGAGACCGAACTGCGGGTGGCCCGGCTCGTCGCGCAGGGCATGACCAACAAGGCCGTCGCCGCGCGGTTGTCCCTGTCCAGGCACACGGTCGACACCCATGTGCGGAACAGTTTCAGCAAATTACGGGTGTCGAACCGTGTGGAACTCGCACTGCGGGTGATCGCCCACGAACAGGGACGGCACGCACCGGACTGACCACACCACGGAATCCGTATCAGGGGCCGTTTCCTTTGCCGATAACGCAAAGGAAACGGCCCTTTTTCGACAGAATCACGCACTACGCCATCCGCACTCCCCGGTTTCAGTGACCGGGACACCGGATCCTCCGGTCGATCTCCGCGGCCCCGGCTCCCAGGTTCACGGGTTTACGCGAGTGGGAGGGGCCACCCCGGCGGGCATCCCTTCCTCGACGGAAGAAGAACCCTTGCCCGGATTCACTGGGGACGGAGCGAAATGGACATCAGGATCCAGAAGTACGGCGGCTCGTCGCTGGCCGACGCGGCCAAGGTCGCCTCCGTCGCCCGGCGGATCTCGCGGACCCACCGCGAGGGCACGCCACTGGTCGTCGTCGTCTCCGCACGCGGTGACACCACCGACGACCTCGTCCGCGCCGCCGTCGAAACCAGCGACACCCCGGATCCCCGGGAACTGGACAAACTGCTCGCCACCGGCGAGCTGGCGTCGGCCGCGATCCTGGCCATCGCCTTGGGAGAACTGGGAATTCCCGCGATCTCACTGTCCGGACCGGACGCCGGTCTCCGTGCGGTCGGCAAGCCGGGAGCGGGAGTGATCGCCTCCGTCGAAAAGGACCGGCTCCACGAGCGGCTCGCCAGTGGCCAGGTGGTGATCGTGGCGGGTTTCCAGGCCCTGGATCCCGCCGGCGCGGTCGTCACCCTCGGCCGCGGCGGGTCGGACACCTCCGCGGTGGCACTCGCCGTCGCGTTCGGGGCGCCGGTCTGCGAGATCTACACGGACGTCGAAGGCGTGCGGAGGGCCGATCCTCGCGTGGTGCCCCAAGCCGGGTTACTGCGCAGCCTGCCCGCGCCGGTGATGACGGAAATGGCGTTCTCCGGAGCGCGTGTCCTGCATCCGCGTTCGGTCGAACTGGCCGCCGCGCACGGGGTCGACATCGTCGTCCGCGACGCCTCCGGCCAAGGACAAGGCAGCACCATCATCGGAAAAGGAGCAACGATGCTCGACGCGGAAGTCCTCGAAGGACGAGCCGGCGTCATCGCCGTGACCCACGACGATCGGGTCTCGGTCGTGGCCATCGACGCCGACTGCGACCGGGCACGCGGCAGTGCCCGGGTACTGGACGCCTTGTCGCGGGTACAGATCCCGGTCGACTCGGTCGTCTGGTCCTCGCCACCGGGCACCCCGCTGCGCATGGAGTTCTGTGTGTCCGACGTCCTGCGGGACGCGGCGGTGAACGCGGTACGGGACGGACTCGACTGTTCGGTCGCCGTCCGCCGGGAACTCGGCCGGGTCTCGGTCGTGGGCACCGGGCTGCTCAGCAGGCCGGGGCTCACCGCACTCGGCCTGTCCGCGCTGGCCACCGCCGACATCGCGGCGGAATGCGTGTCCTGCGCCCAAGCCCGCACCACGTTCCTGGTTCCGCGTGACCGCGTCCACGAAGCGGTGACCGTGCTCTACGGGTGCTTCGGCCTCGACGACACGGACACCACCACGCCGGTGATCCCGGCTTGACCAGAAAGGAGTTCCGGTGAGTCAGCCCCAATCTTTCGGCGCACGGCTACGCCTGGACCGGATGGACGACAACCGCGACGGGCGGCTGATGATCGTCCCGCTGGACCATTCCGTGGCCAACGGCCCGGTCACCCCCGACGATTCGCTCGACCGCCTCGTCGGCGAACTCGTCGACGCCGACGTCGACGCGATCGTGCTGCACAAGGGAACCGCGCGTCATCTCGACCCGGCGCGCTTCGCCAGCACCTCGCTGATCGTGCATCTGAGCGCCAGCACGGCACACGCCCCGGACCCGGACGCGAAGTACCTCGTCACGAGCGTGGAAGCCGCGCTGCGGCTGGGCGCCGACGCGGTGAGCGTCCACGTGAACATGGGTTCCCAGGAGGAGGCGTCGCAGGTCACCGATCTCGCGCGCGTCGCCGAACACACCGACCGCTGGGGAATTCCCTTGCTGGCCATGATGTACGCGCGGGGACCGCAGATCACCGACTCCAGCGATCCCGCGCTGGTGACCCATTCGGCCACCCTCGCCGCCGATCTCGGCGCGGATCTGGTCAAGGTCAGTTATCCGGGCTCCGCCAAGGCGATGGCGGACGTCGTCCGCGCCTGCCCGATCCCGGTCGTCGTCGCAGGCGGGCCGCCGGTACCGGAAAAGAAGATGCTCCTGCACCGGGTGGCCTCCGCCATCCGCGCGGGTGCGTCCGGTGTCGCCATCGGCCGGAACATCTTCGAGGATCCACATCCCGGCAGGCTCGCCCGTCAGCTCGGCGACGTCGTGCACGGCCGGGCCGCCGTCGCGGCCTGACCCAACCCCGGCCCACCGGGCCGAGAAAGGCAGTAATGACCACAGCACCGACCAAGCAGAAGCGCCAGCTGCTCGCCGATCCCGCGATGACGGAAAGCACGCCGGGTTCGGAATTCGCGCAGGCGGCCAGCCTCGGGTCCGGCGGTGAAGACGTCACCGTCAGCTTCCGGGCCTACCTGCCCACCGCGTTCCCGCTGTTCGCCGACCGGCCCCGCTACACCGTGCGGCAGCTGATGAAGATGGCGACCATCCGCGACGGCAACGCGCGGTACGTCCACGAACCGCGTCCCGAGCGGGACCGCCGCGAGGTCTCCGGGACGACGTTCGCGACCTCGCCGGAAGCACAGTTCAAGCCGACACTCGGCGAAGCGGAATTGACCGACATCGGTGTCTCGCTGCCGGTTCCGCCGGGACTGCTGGAGCATCCGCGGTTGCTGGCCTCCTTCATCGACTACCGGCTGCTGGTCCGTTTCGGCACCACCGAGAACCAGGTGCTGTTGCACGGCAGTGACGACGGCAAGGTGCCGGGGCTGGTCGGCCTTCCGGGTTCGCGTGTCTCGCGCACCGAACGCGAACCGGTGGACCTGCTCACCGACGCGGCCGCGATGGTCGAAGAGACCGGCGGCTCGTGCGACGGCATCGTGGCGCACAACGCGGTGTACTGGCAGGCGGTGGAATCGGGTCTGCTCGGCAAGCTCGCCGAAGCCGGGATCCGGATCTCCCGTACCCGGATGATCGCGCGGAATCAGGTGCTGCTCGGCGATTTCCGCGCCGCCACGACGTTCCTCGACCCGGAGATCTCCACCCTGACCCTGCGGCGTGGTGCCGCCGAAGACGGTGGCGACCTGCTCGAAGCCAGCAGCCGGATGGGGCTGGCCGTGCACCTTCCGCAGCATCTGGTCCTGCTCTCGCAGGAAGGCGCCGGGGCATGAAGGTGCTCTACATCACCGGGATGCTGCGCTGCGGCAGCACCATGATCGGCAACGTGCTCGGCGAGGCCCAGCGCACCCTGCACGCGGGCGAGCTGTACTACCTGTGGCGCAACGGGATCCTCGGCACCGGGACCAACTCCAGCTGCGGCTGCGGGCAGCCGGTCACCGACTGTCCACTGTGGTCACAGGTGCTGACGGACGGCGTCGTCGCCGACAGGCACGCGGCGGCCGCCGCCGACGCCGTCCAATCGGCCCGGTTCCGGGCGAGGCATACGCCGGCGCGGCTTGCCGAAGCACTCGGCGTCCGCTCCGGCCCGCCGGACGTGGCGTGGCTGACCGGGCTGACCACCGGCCTGTACCGCGCCGCGGCGGAAGCGGCGGACGCCGACGTCGTCGTCGACGGTTCGAAGTACCCGGCGGAGGCCGCGGCGCTGCTCGGCCGCCGCGATCTCGACCTGCGGGTCCTGCATGTGGTCCGTGACGCCCGCGCGACGGCGTTCTCCTATCGCAAGGACAAGGACTACGTCACGCGGATGAGTGCCGCACGCAGCACCGGCTACTGGACGGCGGTCAACGCGGCGTCCGATCTGCTCGCCGCCGCCGGTCGTGACCGGTACCTCCGGATCCGGCACGAGGACTTCGCCGAGAGTCCCCGCGAGGTCATCGGCGAGGTGATGCGGTTCGCCGGTATCGGCGGGACGAACCCGGTGGACCCGGACGGGACCGTCGAACTGGGGGTCAACCACACCGTCACCGGCAATCCCGACCGGTTCCGCCACGGCCGGGTGCCCATCCGGGCCGACCGCCGGTGGCATCGAGAACTGGACTGGAAACCGAAGGCGCTGACCACGGTCGCCGCGGGGCCGCAACTGCTCCGCTACGGCTACGGCGTCCGCGCCGGAGAGGAGAACTGATGGAACTCGGACTGGACGGCAAGGTCGCGATGGTCGCCTGCGCGAGCAGCGGGCTGGGCTTCGGCGTGGCCGAAGCACTGGCCGCCGAGGGCGCGGACGTCTCGATCTGCGCCCGCGACGCCGGAAGGCTCGCCGAAGCACACGGGAAACTGGAGGCGATCGGCGGCGGCCGGGTGCACAGCCAGGTCGCGGACATGAGCGACGTCGCCGCCGTCGAACGCTGGGTCGCCGACACCGCGATCGAGTTCGGCGGGATCGACGTCGTCGTCGGCCACACCGGCGGGGTGGACCAGGGCCCGGTCGAAGGATTCGGCGTCGAGGACTTCCGGCGGGCGTTCGACACCGCGTTCATCCCGCATGTCACGCTGATCAACGCGGCCACCCCGCATCTCAAACGCGGCGGCTGGGGCCGGGTACTGATGATCACGTCCGAATCGGTCCGGCAGCCGATGCCGCACAACGCGCTCTCCGGTATCGCGCGGCTCGGCCTGCTCGGCTACGCGCGGAATCTGGTGCACGCCTTCGGTGACAGCGGGGTGACGGTCAACGTCCTCGCCCCCGGCTATCACGACACACCCGCCCTGCGCGGCCCGTCCGGCGCCGATCCGAGCGCCGCGGCCGCCGAGGTGCCGATGCACAAGGTCGGCGATCCCGGTGATTTCGGCGCGCTGGCGGCGTTCCTGGCCAGCAGGCAGGCCGCGTTCGTCACGGGCACGCTGCTGCTCGCCGACGGTGGCAACACCCGCGCGGTCGTCTGAAGGGAGGCATCATGTCCGAGCAGTACATCGCCGAAGGCTGGTGGCGTGCCGGGGAAACCCTCCTCGACGATCTGCGCCGCGCGGCCCGCGAACATCCCGATCGCCGCGCGGTCGTCATCCGGCACACCGACGGTGGCGCGACGGAAACCCTGACCTACGGCGAACTCGAGCGCCGCGTCGAGCGGATCGCCGCCGGGCTCGCGGGGCTGGGCGTCGGACACGGCGACGTCGTCACCATGCAGTTGCCCAATTCCTGGCAGCTGATCGCGACCACTTTGGCGTGCACCAGGATCGGTGCCGTCGCGGGTCCGGTGCTGCCGATCATGCGCCGCCGCGAACTGGCGTTCATGACCGGCCTCACCGAAAGCCCGGTCTACATTGGACCGGTGCGGCACCGGAACTTCTCGCACGCCAAGCTGAGCGCGGAAGTCGCCGAAACCACGCCGACGATCAAGCACCGTGTCCTCGTGGGTGCGCTCGGCGAGCCGCCGGATTCCGCCGGGCTCGAAGGCGCGCTGGACTTCGACACCGCGTTGCTGGGTGAGCCCGGGACCGCGGGCGCGATCACCGGCGACATCGAGGGCCGCGGTGCGGGGCCGGACGACATCGCCTACCTGATGTTCACCTCCGGCACCACCGGTGAGCCGAAAGGCGTGCTGCACAGCCACAACACGCTGCACGCCACCAACCGGATGCAGATCGACGCGCTGGGCCTGAGCGGTGACGAGGTCACCGCGATGGGCTCGCCCACCACGCACAACGCCGGATGGACGTGGAACTTCACCATGCCGCTGCTGCTGGGCGCCACCGGGGTGCAGATCGACAACTGGGACGCGGAGGAGATGCTGCGGATACTGGAGGAGGAGAAGGTCACCTTCTTCATGGGTGCTCCCCCGTTCCTGGTCGATCTGATCGATCGCCAGCGGGCGCGGCGGCGTGATCTGTCCGCGTTGAGGACCTTCGCCACCGGCAGCGCGCCGATCCCGCCGGTGCTCGTCGAGCAGGCCCGCGATGTACTGGGTTGCCGGCTGTACGCGTTGTGGGGGATGACCGAAAACGGGGCGCCCACGATCACCCGGCCTGAGGATCCACCCATGCGGGCAGCCGAAAGCGACGGCTCCGCGATGCCGGGGATGGAGATCCGCGTCGTCGACGACGAAGGCAAGGTGGTTCCCGACGGCGAGACCGGGCACCTGCAGGTCCGTGGCGCGACCCAGTGCCTCGGCTACTTCCGCCGTCCCGAGGTCTACGCCGAGAACGTGACCGATGACGGCTGGTTCGACACCGGTGACCTCGCCCGCGACGACGGGTACGGCGGGATCCGCATCGCCGGACGGGAAAAGGACGTCATCTCCCGCGGTGGGGAGAAGGTCCCGGTGGTCGAGGTGGAGGCGGCACTGCTGCGGCATCCGTCGATCAAGGACGTCGCCGTCGTCGGCTATCCCGACGACCGGCTTGGCGAGCGGGCGTGCGCGGTGATCGTGCCGTCCGACGGGATGCCCCGGCTGCCCGATCTGCGTGAGCACCTCGACGGCCTCGGCATGGCCAAACAGTACTGGCCCGAACGCCTCGAAGAGGCCGAGGCACTGCCGAAGACACCCAGCGGAAAGGTCCAGAAGTTCAAGCTGCGCGAGCGGCTGGCCACCGGCTGAAAGGCACGACATGGATTTCGCATTCACCGACGAACAACGGGCGCTTGCCGAGAAGGTGCGAGCGTTCGCCGCCGAACGCGTCGCCCCCGCCGCCGCCCGCAACGACCGGGAAGAGACGTTCCCGCCAGGGTTCTTCGAGGAACTCGGCCGGGCGGGCCTGACCGGGCTCGGCGTCCCGGAAGCCCACGGCGGCCGCGGACTCGGCGCCGTCGACGTGGGGATCGCCGTGGAGGAACTGGCCAAGGCCGAAGCGACCGCCTGCTATCCGGTGCTCAACGCGGCACTGATCGGCGGCATCATCGACCGCAACGGCACCGACGGGCAGAAGGCGAAATGGCTGCCACCGGTCGCGTCCGGTGAGTCGGTCGTCGCGCTGGTGCTCACCGAACCGGAGCATGGCACCGACGCCGCCGCGATCGGGCTGCGGGCCGAACCCGACGGCGACGGCTGGGCGCTCACCGGGACGAAGACGTCGATCATGCTCGGCGCGCACGCGACACACGGGCTGGTCTTCGCCAGGACGAGTGACGACGGTGCGCGCGGGGTCACCGCCTTCTACCTGGCCCTGGATCACCCGAAGGTGCGGCGGGAACGGCTTTCCGACCTCGGCGCCCGCGCCGGCGGCCGGGCGACGATCGAGTTCGACCACTATCCCGCGGGCAAGGACGACGTCGTCGGCGAGGTCGGTGAAGGATTCGTCGGTGTCATGCGTGGTTTCGACCATTCCCGCGCGCTCATCGCGATCCTCGCCGTCGCGTCGGCGGACGCCGCGCTGGCCGACGCCATGGTGTTCGCCCGCGAACGCACCTCGTTCGGCGTCCCCATCGGCAAGCACCAAGGAGTGGCGTTTCCCTTGGTGGAGCACGCCACCCGGGTACGCGCCGCCCGGCTGCTCGCGTACGAAGCCTTGTGGCGCAAGGACTCCGGGCTGGACCACCGCACCGAAGCCAATATGGCCAAATGGTGGGCGCCCCGGGTCGGCGTCGAAGCCGCGCATCAGGCACTGCTCACCTTCGGCCACCGCGGCTGGAACGAGGACAACCCGGCGGCCCGCCGCCTGCGTGACGCCGTCGGGCAGGAGATCGCCGACGGTACCGAGAACGCCACCAAACTCGTGGTCGCCCGGCAGTTGCTCGGCCGCGAGTACGCGCCCTGACCCTCGACCTTACGAGAAGGAAGGAGTCCCATGACCACCACGCTGTGGTTGACCGGACTACCCAGTTCCGGCAAGTCGACCCTCGGCGAGAAGCTCGCCGAACGCCATCGCGGCCATCGCCGGGTCGAACATCTCGACGGTGATGTCATCCGGCGGGAGTTGTTCCCCGAACTCGGTTTCGAACGGGAGGACCGGATGGAGAACATCCGGCGGATCGGCAAACTCGCCTCGATGCTCGCGTCCCAGGACGTGCTCGTCGTGGTCTCGGTGATCGCCCCGTTCCGGACCGCGCGGGCCGAGGTCCGTGCCGAACACGAGGGCCGGGGCCTGAACTTCGTCGAAGTCCATGTCCACGCCCCCATCGACGTCTGCGTGCAGCGTGACGTCAAGGGCTTGTACGCCAAGGCGGAACGCGGCGAGGTCGCCGGGCTCACCGGCTTCAGCGACATCTACGAAGCGCCGTCGAGCCCCGAAGTCCGCGTCGACACGTCCGACTGCGACGTCGAAGAGGGCCTGCGGATGATCGAGCGGGCCTTGGATCGATGCGAACGAGAGCAGCAGGAGGCGATTCTCCGATGAGCGCGCCCACCACGGACCGGGTCGGGGCCGGGATCGCCGCGCTGGAGGCCGAGGCGATCCACGTCCTGCGCGAGGTCGCCGGCGAATTCGACCGGCCCGCGCTGCTGTTCTCCGGCGGCAAGGATTCCACGGTGCTGGTCCACCTGGCGATCCGCGCCTTCGCCCCGATCACCCCGCCCTTCACCCTCGTCCACGTCGACACCGGGCACAACTTCCCCGAGGTACTGACCTTCCGCGACGAACTCGTCGAGCAGTACGGCCTGCGGTTACACGTCGCGGCTGTCCAGGACTGGATCGACTCGGACGCCGTCCAGGAACGCCCGGACGGGCTGCGCAACCCACTGCAGACCGTGCCGCTGCTGGACACCATCGCGGATCAGGGGTTCGACGCCGTGATCGGCGGAGGCCGCCGCGACGAGGAGCGGTCACGGGCGAAGGAGCGGGTCTTCAGCATCCGTGACTCCTTCGGCCGCTGGGACCCCAAACGCCAGCGTGTCGAACTGTGGAACCTCTACAACGGCAGGCACAAATCCGGTGAGCACGTCCGGGTCTTCCCCATCTCCAACTGGACCGAACTGGACGTCTGGCGCTACATCGAACAGCTGGGGATCGGGCTGCCCGGCCTGTACTTCGCCCATCGCCGCCAGGTGCACAAACGCGACGGCATGTGGCTGACGCCCGGCCCATGGGGCGGCCCGGCGGACGACGAGGAACTGGTCGAACGGCTGGTGCGCTACCGGACCGTCGGCGACGGTTCCTGCACCGGCGCGGTCGAATCCGAGGCGGACACCGTCGCCGGGATCATCGACGAGATCAAGGCCAGCAGGCTCACCGAACGCGGCGCCAGCCGCGCGGACGACCGGATTTCCGAAGCGGCCATGGAAGACCGCAAACGGGAGGGTTACTTCTGATGACTTCCGATCTGTTGCGGCTGGTGACCGCGGGCAGTGTCGACGACGGGAAATCGACGCTCGTCGGCAGGCTGCTCTACGACACCAAGTCCGTGCTCAGCGACCAGCTCGACGCGGTGCTGCGCAGCAGTGCCGAACGCGGCCTGACCGATCCCGACCTGTCGCTGCTGGTCGACGGTTTGCGGGCGGAACGCGAACAAGGCATCACCATCGACGTCGCGTACCGCTACTTCGCGACGCCAGGGCGGACCTTCGTGCTCGCCGACACACCGGGACACGTGCAGTACCTGCGCAACACCGTCACCGGCGCCTCGACGGCGGATCACGCGGTGCTGCTCACCGACGCGCGGATGGGTGTTCTGCCGCAGACTCGCCGGCATCTCGCGGTGATGGCGATGCTCGGCGTCCCCGGCATCACACTCGCGGTGAACAAACTGGACCTCGTCGGCTTCGACGAGGGTGTCCACGAGGCGATCCGCGCGGAGTTCCTCGCGCACGCGATCTCCTTGGGGTACAGCGAAGAGCAGATCACCACGATCCCCATTTCCGCGCTGGCCGGGGACAACGTCGTGACCGCGTCGGACCGGACGCCGTGGTACGACGGGCCCACGCTGCTGGCTCACCTCGAACAGGTCACCCCGGACCAGCGCGGCTGCGACGTCGGGTTCCGGATGCCCGTGCAGTACGTGCTGCGTGACGGCGACCAGGGTTACCGCGGTTACGCGGGCCAGGTGGCGGCGGGCCGGATCCGGCCAGGCGAGGAGGTGGTGGTCCTGCCCGAAGGCACGGTGACCAGCGTCGCCGCCGTCGACACCCCGGACGGGCGGGTCGACGAGGCCCCGGCCGGTACCCCGGTGACCCTGGTGCTGGCCGACGACCTCGACATCTCCCGCGGTGACCTCATCGCGGAAGCAGCCCGCCGTCCCGAGGTGACACAGGAGGTCGACGCGACGATCTGCTGGCTCGCGGGCACCCCGCTGCGGCCCGGCGCACGCGCCCTGCTCAAGCACGGCACGCGGACCACGTCCTGCGTCGTCCCCGAACTGCTCTCCCGGTTCGACGAACAAAAGCTGTCCACAGAGGACGCTCCGGAGGAGCTGGTGCTCAACGAGATGGGGCAGGTCCGGGTCCGGGTGGCGGATTCACTGCCCGCGGACGAGTACACCGACTGCGCGGCCACGGGTTCGTTCCTGCTGATCGATCCGCGGGACGGTGACACGCTGGCCGCCGGGATGCTCGGCGACGCACTCTCGGCGGTGACCACCGGGGCCGGGGATGACTGAACCGGTGCGAGTCGCGGTGATCGGGGTCGGCGCCAGCGGCGCGCTGGCCGCCGTGCACCTGCTCCGCGCGGTGATCGACCGCGGTCGCGGCCTGCACCTCGTCCTCGTCGACCGCGGCGGCGAGTTCGGACCCGGCTTGGCCTACCGGACCACCGATCCCGAGCATCTGCTCAACACGCCGGCGGGAAAGATGAGCGCCTTCCACGACGATCCCGGCCACTTCGTCCGCTGGAGCCGGGCACGGGGCCGCGAGGCCGAGGACGGCACCTTCCTGCCTCGCGGGGATTACGGGCGCTACCTGACCGAAACGCTGGTGGCCGAAGAGAAACGGGCCGACGGCGTCGCCACGGTCGAACGGATCACCGCGACCGCCGTCGGGCTGAAACCAGGCGAGGGAGTGACCGTCGAATTGGACGGGCCCGCGCCGATCCTGGCGGACACCGTCGTGCTGGCTCCCGGTGCCGGACACGGTGACCCGCTGGCGGCCCTGCTCCCCGCCGGGTCGGACCGCTACGTGGCCGACCCGTGGCGGGGCCCCGGCCCGGCAGCGGCCGCCGACGGGTCGCCGGTGCTGGTCCTCGGCACCGGACTGTCCATGATGGACATCGCCGTTTCGGTCACCCGCACGCATCCGGACACGGTGGTGCACGCCGTGTCGCGGCATGGCCTGCTGCCCCGGCCGCACCGGAGCGGGCCGCCGCCGGAGGTCGCGTCCGTACCGGAGCCGCCGGAACGCGCGGGTTCGGTACGCGACCTGCTCGGGTACGCCCGTCGTTGCCTGGCACAGGAGCCGGAGCACTGGCGCGAGTTCGTCGACAGGCTGCGCCCACACACCGCGCGCCTGTGGCGCCAGCTCGAACCCGGCGAACGGCGGCGGTTCCTGGACCGGGTCAACCGGTTCTGGGACGTGCACCGCCATCGCGCCGCCCCGGCGACCCACCACCGGACGCGGGAACTGCTGCGTTCCGGACGGCTTCGGCTCCATCGCGGCCGGGTCGAGCGGGTGCGGCCCACCGCGGCGGGATTCGACGTCGGTCTCGCGACCCCGGCGGGCCACCGGGAGATCCCGGTCGGCTGGCTGGTCAACGCCACCGGTTTCCGGACCGGCGACGGCGACCCGCTGCTGCGTCGGCTGTTCACCGACGGCACCGCCCGGCCCGATCAGGTCGGGCTGGGGATGGCCACCGGCCGGGACGGGCGTGTCCTCGGCGGGCACGACGGGCGTATCTACACCCTCGGCGCGCTTCGCCGGGGCGAAGAATTCGAAAGCACCGCGGTCCCCGAGATCCGAAGCCAGGCGGCGGCCATCGCCGAGGCGACGGTCGGGACCCGCGAGGAAGAGGTGACACGGCGATGAGCGAGATCCTGAGGTATCCGGCCTACATCGGCGGCGAGGACGTCGAACATCCCGAGGGCCGCTACGTGCACACCGTCACCGCCAGAGCCGTCCTGGAGGACACTTTCGGCGCGCTGGCACTGAAACGCGACCTCGACACCGGGCGGGCCGATCCGCGTTCGGCGGGCCCGTCCGTCGTGGGTGCCTGTGCGCTGGCGGACGACGCGATGGCGCACCGGGCCGTGGAAGCGGCGGCGCGGGCCGCGCCAGACTGGGCCCGCGTCCCACTGCGCGACCGGGTCGCGGTGGGTGTCCGGATCGGGGAGCGGCTGCGGGAAAAGCGTGACGACCTCGTCGATCTGCTGGTGGCCGAAGGGCAGCCGCGGGCACTCGCGGGTCCGACGCTCGACGAGTACTGGTACGCCGACTTCAGCGCGGAGACGCTGAACTGGTGTGCCGGGCAGATGGAGTCGTCGCGGCATACGGACAACCGGCACGCGACGGTCCGCCGCGTACCCGACGGCGTCGTCTGCGTGAACCCGCCGCAGAACGCGTCGACACCCAACGCGCTCTTCGGGGTCACCGCGTTGATCGCGGGAAACGCGGTCGTGGTCCGCGCGCCCCGCGGTGTCCCGCTGGCGACCACGCATACGCTCCGCGAGGTGGTCGTTCCCGTACTGGAAGAGGCGGGCGCGCCACCCGGCGTCCTCAATATCCTTTGTGGACCGCCGATGACCGGTCTCTGGCTGGACAGTCCGCACGTCGACGACATCGTCTACGTCGGCGGCAGCGCCAAGGGATTCGACTTCGAACGGGCCGCGGTCACGGCAGGCAAGAAGCCGATCCTCGAATTGGCGGGCAACGACTGCTGTGTGGTGTGGCGTGACGCCGACCTCGACAGTGCCGTGGCGTCCATCACCGAGAACTTCCGCCAATCCGGGCAGATCTGCAACATCCCCAACCAGGTCGTCGCCCATCCCGCCATCGCGGACGAACTGCTCGACCGGCTCACCGACGTGGCCGCGCGGACCAAACCCGGTTACCCCGACGACCCGGACACCGTGCTCACGCCGGTGCTGATGGCCGAGGCCCATTTCGCCGACATCGCCGACGCCGTCGGCAAGGGCGCCCGGCTCCTGCATGGCGGGCGACGGCTCGAAGTCGACGGCAAGCCGTCCGACACCGGGCTGTTCGTCGAACCGGCGGTACTTCGCGTGGACGGGCTCCGGACCGCCCGGGAAACCCGCGCCGTCCGCGAGGAGACCTTTTCGCCGTTGGTGCCCGTGGTCGTCCCGGAACCCGGCGACAACGACGACGCGATGCTCGACGACGTACTGCGGTTCGTCGGCGAAAACGCCTACGGGCTGCGGAATTCCTTCTGGGCGCGGGACGAGCGGGTGGTGCGGAAGATCGCCGCCGAGGTCACGAACTGCGGTGTCGTCAACATCAACGACTCGCATTCCGCGTTCCGGCCGTTCCTGCCGACCCACGGCGGCACCGGCCTGACCGGCGGCACGTTCGGCGAAGCCAACTACTTGATGCTGCGGACGACCAGGCTGCAAGGCGTCAACATCGTCGGAGGCCGGAAATGACGGAATACGCGATCACCCTGTCCACCACCCGGCCCCCGGACGAGGTCTTCGGACTCCTTCGCGAACAGGAGCGCTTCCCCGACTTCTCCGCGGACATCCTCGCCGTGGAAGCGGCCGGGAAAGACCTCCACAAGTACGTGCTCGCGTTTCGGGAGGGTGTCGCCCGCTGGACCCAGTCGGCCGAAATCGGCCCGCGCCACCTCGGCTTCGAACAGACCGACGGCGACTTCGTGTCCTTCGGCGGATCGTGGTCGGTCTCCGGTGAACCGGGCGGCAGCTCCGTGACCTACCGGGTGACGTTCCGGACCAGCGTTCCCCAGCTGGCGGGCGCGATCGACCCGATGATCGCCCGCGTCCTCCTGCGGGCCGCCGCCGACGTGGTGACCGGTCTCGCCGGGCCCGCGGAGATCCTCACTGGGGGCGAGGCGCTCCGCGACCCCGTGTGGCCCCAGTGAGGACGGCGGGTGTCACGCCCGCAGCGCGAGCGCGACCGCCAGGACCAGGTCGGCCTTATGGGTGATCGACACCTGGACCTCCACCACCCCGAGTGCGGCGGCACCCTCGGCCGCCGCACCGGTGAGCACCACCAGCGCCTCTCCGGAACCTGCCCGTTCGACGGCGATCTGGCGTGGCGCGACACCGCCGGCGAAACCGGTGCCGATCGCCTTCGCGACGGCTTCCTTCGCGGCGAACCGGCCGGCCAGGAACTCCCGGCGCCGATCGGGGCCGAATCCGGCCGCGGTGGCGAGTTCGGACTCGGCATAGACGTAGGCACGAAACCACGGCCGTGCCAGCAACCGGTCCAGCTCGCCGACATGCAGCAGGTCGGCCCCGATCCGCATCGGCCTACCCCGCCGGGAAGGTGAAGGCCGCGGTGTGACCGCGTCCGGTCAGCGGATCGGTGTCGCAGAGCACGACCTTCCGGTAGGTCTCCTGCCACACCTGCCAGTTCTCCGCCAGCGCCAGCCACACGCTGGTGCAGTACGAGCCCGGTCCGACCCGATGGTCGTCACCGGTCCCGGCGCCTTCCTCGACCCAGGGGCCGAGGACCACGAGCGTGCCGGGCTCCCGGTGAGGTTCGAGCAACCCGGCCACCGAACCGCCGGAAGACACCGACACCAGGCGTGGCCCCGGCCCGGCACCGAGCACCAGCGCGACGCCGGAATCGATCAGCCCGCCGTCGTCCACCAGCGGATGCGGGGTCGGGAGCGTCGTCTGCTCCAGTACCGCGACGACCGCCTCCCGCACTCGCCCCGACCGCTGATACGCCGACACGATGCGCAATGCGGTGAACGGCGCCGCCAATCCCTGCTGTGCCACGGAGAACGTGGTCGCCGTGGCATCGAGCCGGTCCGCCAGATACGGCGCCACCGCGGTGAACGGCAGGACGTCCGGCAGCGCGTGGGTCACGATGATCAGCTGAGGACGGCTCGCACGCACGTCTTCGGCTTCCAGCAGCCGGTCGGCCAGCGCCTTATGCGAGACGTGTGCACCGCGCTGCCAGCGTTCTTCGTCCACTTTGGACCCGAACGGTTCGACGAGATCCGCGAGGAACCGCGAGACCGCCGCGTCCTCCCGGTACCCGGGCCCCGGCGGTGAGATCACCGCGCTCGCGGCGCGCAGGGCCAGTTCGCCGTTCATGACACTCCTTCCCCGATGGCCTGCCTTGCCTCGACGTAGTCGGCGAACGACCGGACCGTGCGGAGATGATCGATGTCGAGATCGTCCGGATCCACCGTGATACCGACGGCCATCTCCACCAGCATCAGCAGTTCCAGCACCTTCGACGAGTCCAGCCGCAGGTCGTCGAACAGCCGGATGTCCTCGGTCAGCCCGGTGACCTCCCGCTCCAGGACGTCGCCGAGCGCGTCCCCGATCGCCGACACCACCTCGTCGCGGCCCGTCACGTCCCGCTCCCCCGCGTCCGATGGGTGATCACCATGGCGCCGAAGGTCGCGCCGAGGCCGACCGTGACGAGGACGTAGCGGGCGCCGTCGACGAGCCTGCCGGTCTCCCGCAAGGTCGTGTAGTTCAGGAACACGTCCGACGAGAAGCAGTGGCTGAGCTTGGGGATGTTCTCCAGGAAGAACTTCTCCGCCGGTGCGTCCAGTGCCTTCACCGTCTGCCGCCAGGCGAGGGCGTTGACGTTGTGCGGGATCACCAGATCGATGTCGTCGAACGCGTAGCCCGCCTCGGCCACCGCCTCCAGGATCACCTCGGCCAGCCGCGAGCCGTAGAGCCGGCCGAATTCGGTGTTCTGCTCCGGTGTCAGCGCCAGCCATTCGGCGTACTGCCCCAGTGTCTTCGTGACGAAGGAGTGCACGACGTCACCGTCGCCGTCCACCGTCAGCAGGCACGCCGAAGCCGCGTCCGCCATGATCGCGGTGTTGGGGATCAGCTGCACGATCGGTGAGAACGCCCGCTCGCCGGTCACCATCAGCGCATAACCGCCGGTTTCACCCTCCGCCCGCAACAGTTCCGCCGCGACGTCGATGGCGCCGAGACTGCTCACGCACGCCTGATGGGACAACGCGAACGCCTCGACGTCCACCAGGCCCAGCCGCTTGACGAGCTCCTGTGCGATGTCGACGTCGGCCGGCGCGAGCGCCTGGGTCGTATGCGCGAACACCAGCCGGTCGATCCGGCGACCGGCAGGCAACGCCGCCAGTGCCCGCTTCGCCGCGGGCAGCAACAGGTCGAACAGGTCCATCCCGGGATCGAACCGGAGCGTGTCGAGCCCGTAGAACTTCCGGAAGACGCCGAGTTCCGGACGACGCAGCCCGAGGTGCTCGCCGAGCTCTTCGATGCGGACGCTGCGCTCGGGTACGAACGATTCGACGCGTTCCAGCGTGGTCGCGCCCATCAGCCCTCCAAATACTCGGCCCGCAGCAGCCAGAGCCGGTTGGCACCGCGTCGTTCCGGTGGCTGGACCTCGTACGGCCAGCGACCCTCACCCGCGCCGGGCTGGCCTGGCTCCTTGATCTCGTCGACCTTCCAGCCGTGGGCCAGCAGGAACTCCTCCGGTTTGTCGGTGCCGAAGATCCACGGCGTCCCGTCGTCGGCCAGCCGGTCGAGGAACGGCTTCGAGAACGGGCTGCGCAGCAGGGCGCGGCCGAGGATGTCGAGCGCCAGTCGGCTTCCCGATGCCGACACCGAACCCAGCGTCTCCAGCAGGCCACCCGCCTGCTCCTCGGTCAGGAAGAAGGTCAGTGCCTCGGCAACCCACAACGTCGGGCGGGTCGGGTCGAAGCCCACCTTTTCCAGTTCCGGCAGCCATTCCCCGGTCAGATCGGCGGGGACCACCCGGCGATCGACCCGCGGCTCCGCACCCAGTTCGGTCAGCCGCCGCTGCTTCTCCACCAGCAACGGCTCGTGATCCACCTCGAAGACGACGGTGTCTTCCGGCCATTCCAGCCGGAACGCCCTGGTGTCCATCCCGGCCGCGATCAGCACGACCTGCCGGATACCGGGATCCGACCGCAGTTCGCCGATCGCGTCGTCGAGGAACCTGGTCCGGATACTGATGAAGGGCAGCAGCCCGCCACCGGCGTACCGCTCGATCAGCCGGAACCCGTCCGGTGCCGCGAGTGCGCTCGCCAGCGGGTCGGTGAACAACGCGTCGTCGCGTTCGGATTCGAGCGAGCGGGCCGCCGCCATCCACTGCGCGGTATAGGAAACGGCGTGCATCAGTGGACTCCCGCCCTGGCGAAGAACGCCTTCTCGATGGCCGACAGGGTCTTGAAGTCCGCGATGTCGATATTGTCGAAATCGACCTCGGCACCGCTCGCGTCCTCGATCACGTAGACCAGTTCGACGAACGACAGCGAGTCGACCAGCCTGCTCTCGATCAGATCCTCCTCGAACGTCAGCTCGCCGCGTTCCGGATGCCTGCCGAGAATCCAGTCACTGACCTTTTCGATACCAGGGGCGGGCATGTCTTCTCCTTCGGGGTGATCTTGGTGGGTTGGTTCCGTCTTAGTGGTTGGTTTCGGAAGTCCTTCGTGGGTATCGGCGGATCCAGGTTTCCGCTGGGCCGTCGAGACCCGAAGGACTTCCGAAACCGACCACTTAGTCCGCGGCGGACACCGCGACCGCGATGGCGTACGCGTCGTCGTGGGTGATGCTGATTTCGATCTCGCCGAGCCCGGCTTCCTCGGCGAGCCGCGCGGCCCGCCCGGTGAGCCGGACGATCGGCCAGCCGCCTTCGCTCTTGAGCACTTCGGTCGAAAGCCACGGCACGGGCTGCCCGCCGACATGGAAGAGTTTGAACACCGCTTCCTTGGCGGCCAGCCGTCCCGCGATCCCGGCAAGGTCCGGACCGTCCGGAGTGGACGAACTCAGCAGTTCGGCGGGTGAGAGCATGCGCCGCAGCGCGGGTTCCGTGTCCTGGCCGACGAGTTCACGTACCCGGCTGAGCGGGACGACGTCGATACCGATCCGTCTCGCGGGCACTCCTCACCCGGCCCGGCCGGTCGCCGACCGCACGGCGGCCAATGCCGCCTGGAGGTCACCGTGGTGTACCTCGGTCAGCACGGCGAGCCAGCGCTCCAGGCCGAACGCCACGCAACTGGTGTACGCGAACTCCTTGCCGTCGCCGAACCGGATGTCGCACCGTTCGCCGAAGAAGTTCCGGTGGGTGTTGACCGAAGCGATGGCGAGGGTTCCGTGCTGGAACTCGTATTTGACCGGGCTCAGCCGCTGCAGGAGGGCGCGGGCGCCGTCGTTCTGGAAGAACGGGTCGATCGCGGCCTCCTTCTCCAGTCCGAGTCCGAGCTCGCCGGAGAACGCGAGAATTCGTTCGGTGAAGCGGGAAACCACTTCCTGGGTATGCTCGAACGAGCCGAGCGCGACGATCTCCCGCATCTGGAAGCTCGCCAGCCGCCGCAGTCCGCTGTAGTGGTCTTCACTGCGGAAGCAGCGGTTGACGAGCGTCACCGTCTCCGCTTCGGAGACCCGCGTGCCCTCGTAGAAAAGGTAAGCCCCATAACAGGTCGCGTGCGGCAGACCGTAGCGGCCGTCCCGCAGGTCGCCGCCGGCGAACCGCCCGTCGACGGGCTTTCCCTCACCGGCGGACAGGTCCAGCGGCCCGGCCACGAACGCCAAATGCGGGAAGTTCGCGTAGACGTCGAACTTCTCCAGATCGGAGACAGGATACAGCGGCGGCGGGCTGATTTCCCGCGCCCCGGCGGCACCGGCCCAGTCGCGGAAGGTCCGGTCGAGTTCCTGGACGAGGGCCGTCTCGTCCGGTCCGAGGATCGCGAGCGCCTCCTCGCCGTCCACTCCGGTGGTGCGGGTCATCGCAGGATCCCCGTTCGCTCCAGGTACTTCAAGGTCTTGCGGAACACCTGTTTCTCGGTTTCCGGCCGGGTGGGCGCGTCGAGCAGCGCGCGCCGGAGTTCCAGTGGGTTCTCGATGCCGGCGTCGCGATAGGCCTGTGGGTTGTACAGCGACTCGAAACTGTAGGAGAGGTAGCGGCGGAGATAGGCCGAGACCTCGGCCAGTTCCTCTTCGGTCGCCGTCTTTTTGAGATCCCCGTACAGATGCTCCACCAGTTCCCGGCCGAACGCGATATGCCGCGACTCGTCCTGGTGGTGGATACGGTTGATGGCGCGGATCGTCTCGTGCAGCCGCTCGTCCCGCGCCATCTGCGAGTTGTAGTGGTCGACCAGTTCCTCGAAGATCAGGATCCTCGCGAACACCAGCAGACTCTCCACTTTGGCCGAGGACGCGGGTGGGATGGTGACGCCCGCGGCCGGCGCGCGGTAGATCTTCTTGCCGTACCGCAGGCAGAACTCGGCGAAGAACCACATATGCTCGTTCTCCTCACCGATGAAGTGGTGGAAGAACTCCGACGGCGTCTCGAAGCCCGCCGTATGGATACGCGCGACGACCTCGATGAGCAACTCGCGGATCCCGTGCACGTTGAGGCTGTAGAAGTTGATGCTTTCGAAGCGTGACAAGGCGAAGAGCTGATCCTCGCTCAGTGTCGCGGCGAACTCACTGCCGTGGGTGGTGGTGAGCTCGGGGCTCATCCACCACATCCGCTCGGGCAGGCTGTCCGGCCATTCGAACATTTGATAGGGGTTGTAGTAGTCGTCGATCGACTTCGACGAGAGGCGGTCGAGCAGACCGCGAAACCGTTCGTCCGCGTCGATGATGTCACTGATTTCGCTGACCACGACGGTGTTCTCCGTTCTTCCGGGCTGAATTCGACGCTACGGCAAGGAATCCACGCTGTTCAACCATCCACGGCGGTCTGGCCGACTCCGGCCAGCACCCTGGTTTCCCGGCGCGGTGGCGGCATAGGGTGCTCGAGAGTGGCGATTCGGTGCCTCGATACCGGACCGCATCCGGTGACCGTGTGGATTTTGACGCGTTGGATGATCCGAAATCCACCCAGTCCCGCACGACAGTCCCCCTCAAGAGAACACGACCCACTCGACCGGACGGCCGGAGCGAGTTGCGAAGGGACCGGGAACGTATGACCACGCTCGTCGGAGTGGACACGCTGCGCGTGGCCGAACTCGACCTGCTCGCACGGCGCGGCTGGTTCCTGAAGTTCCTTTTCTCGCAAGAGGAGATCGACGACCTCGCGACGGCGGACAGCGCGTGTCTCGCCTGCCGGTTCGCCGCGAAGGAGGCGGTGCTGAAGGTGCTCAGGACCTGCCTGTCCGGACCGGTTCCACCCGACCGGATCGTGATCCGGTGTCACGGCTCGGGCACGGCGTCGGTGGAGCTGCGCGGCGTCGCGGCCGAACGTGCCAAAGAACTCGGCATCGACCGGGTGGACGTCTCCATCTCCTGCGACCGGGGGCTCGTCATCGCGGTCGCGCTGGGAACGGCCTGACCTCAGTGGTCGGTTTCAGAAGTCCTTAACCAACCACTCAGGTGGCGAGCAGGTTCGCCACCCGGAACCGTTCGACCGAACCGCAGTCGGCGAGGATGGCGTGTGCCTTCCGCAGAAGTCCTTTTCCGGCAACGGGATCCCGTTTCACGGTGACCTCGCCGAGGACGGCGAGCGCGTGTCCCTCGCCGATCCGGTTGCCGGTGCCGCGATGCAGGGTCAGCGCCCGCTCGGCGCATTCGGCCGCCCGCGCCCGGTCACCGAGGCCCAGCCGGGCGCAGGCCAGCACCGTCTGCGCACGGGCCGCGAGCAGCCGGAAATCCCGCCGTGCGGCCAGTTCCGCGGCCGCGCCGGCGTGGGTGACGGCGTCGTCGAGCCGTCCGCCACGACGGCACACCTCGGCCAGTGCCAGCAGGCTGACTATCTCCGCGCGGGTGTAGTGGATCTCGTGGGCGAGTTCGACCGCCTGCCCGGCCAGTATTTCGGGGGTCGCGGACAGTTCGGTTCGCCCGCCGAGTTCGGCCAGCGCCGCGAGCGCGTTCGCCTCCGCCCGGCGATCACCCGTCTCCCGTGCCAGTTCCAGCATCGCCTCCGCGTGCTCGGCCGCTTCAGCGAATTCCCCGGTCTCGGCGCATAACGCGGCCAGTGTGCCCAGCGCGGTCGTCTCGCCGTAGCGACCGCCGTTCTCCCGGTGCAGGGAAACGCCTTTCGACAGCGACTCCCGCGCCTCGGTCAACCTGCCGAGGTCGAGGTACACCTCGCCGAGTGTCGTATGCACGTGTGCGGCGCCGGTGCGATTGCCGGTACGTTCGGCGAGTGCGAGGGCCTCGGCCAGCCGCTGGGCGGCTTCCCTCGGCTTGCCCAGTTCCCGCAGCAGCGTCCCGATGTTGTGCAGATTGGCCGAAAGCCCCGCCTCCCAGCCCATCCGGCTGTTCAGCTCGATCGCGCGGTCGAGTTCGGCGACAGCCTCGTCGAGGGCACCCAGCTCCCAGTGGACCCCGGCGAGATTGCCGCGTGCGGCGGCTTCCGCCTCCGGCCACCGTTCGGCGGCCGCCAGCTCCAGTGCCCTGGTGTAGTGCTTGATGGCGGCCGTGTAGTCGCCCAGAGCGCGCGACACCTGCGCGAGGCTCTGCAGGGCGGCGATCCTGCCGCGCGAGGCACCGTCCACGACGGCCGCGGCCAGTCCCGCTCTCGCGACGGCGATCCAGTCCACGGAATGCCTCCTGAGCCAGAAGAACCCGCGAAGGGCGTCCGCCAGCAGCCACACCACCCGGTGCGGGCCCTGCGCGGCGGCGTCGTGGACGATGGCCACGAGATCGGCACGTTCCGCTTCGAGCCACTCCAGTGCTTTGGCGTCGTCATCGAAGACGACGCCGGTCTCGCCGAATTCGGCGGCCTCCCGAAGCCGGAGGATCTGCGGCGTGATGCGCGCGGCCGCGGCGGTCACCGTCGCGAGATACCAGCCGAACAGCCGTCGCCGCGCCGCGTCACGTTCGCCCGCGTCGTCCTCGGCTCGCGCGCGTTCGGTCGCGTACAGCCGGAGCAGGTCATGGGTTTGGTACCGGCCGTCGGCACCCCGGGCGATCAGGTGGGCGCGCTCCAGTTCGGCGAGGGCCCGTGACGTGCTCGCCTGGTCACGCCCGCCGAGCACCTCGATCGTCCGCGTGGTGAAATCCGGCACCCGGACCACGCCGAGCGACCGGAACAAGCCGCGGGCGGCCGGGCTGAGCCGCCGGTACGAGAGCGCGAACGCGGCGCGGACCGCCGTCGACGGATCGCTGTCGATCCCGAGCCGGTCAAGGCGGTCGGCCCGCAGGAGGCCGTCGGCGACGGCGCCGATGGGCCGGTCCCGGCCGGTGCCGATGTCCGCGGCCGCGATCCGCAACGCGAGCGGCAGGCCGGCGCACAACCGGACCAGCTTCGCCGCCGCCGAGCGCTCCTCCTTGACCCGCTGCGTGCCGGCGATCCTGGCGAGCAGGGTGAGGCCCTCGTCCTCGCTCAACAGGTCCAGCCGGACGGCGCCGGCGTCGTGCAGGGCGACCAGCCCCGGCAGTTCCTGCCTGCCGGTCACCACGACGAGACTGCCGGGACGGCCGGGCAGCAGCGGCCGCACCTGCTCGGCCGTGCCGACGTTGTCGAGCACCACGAGCATCCGCTTGCCCGCGAGCTCGGAGCGGTAGAGCGCGGCCAGTTCGTCGGGATCCACCGGTATCCGTTCGGGTGGGACGCCGAGTGAGCGCAGCAGCCTGACCAGCGCTTCGGCCGCCGTCACCGCGGCCGACCGCGCGTAGCCGTACATGTTCAAGTAGAGCTGGCCGTCGGGGAACCGGTTGAGTGCGCCGTGCGCCCATTGCAGTGCCAGCGCGGTCTTCCCCACGCCCGCGGTACCGCTGAGCACCACCACCGGCGCGCCGCCGGCGACCAGTGCGTCGATCCGCCGCAGCTGCCCGGTACGGCCGGTGAACGTCGGCACCGCGGCGGGCAGCTGCCGCGGCCCGGTGGAGACCGGTGGTTCGGCGGCGGGCAGGTCGAGTGCCGGGTCGGTGCGCAGAATGGCCTGTGCGAGCGCGGTCAGCTCCACGCCCGGTTCGAGACCGAGTTCGCCGGTGAGCAGGGCCCGTGCCCGGCGGTAGACCTTGAGTGCCTCGGCCTGGCGCCGCGACCGGTAGAGCGCGAGCATGAGCTGGGCCTGGAAATGTTCCCGCAGCGGATGTTCCGCGACCAGTTCGGCGAGTTCCGCGACGACGTCGGCGTGCCTGCCGAGCGCCAGATCGGCGTCGAAGCGCTGGGCCAGCAGGACCAGCCGTCGTTCCGCCAAACGGTCCGCCTCGACCTGGAGTGCGCTGCTGCTGTCCGCCAGCCCGGCGAACGGCTGGCCCTGCCACATCGCGAGCGCCTGCCGCGCGAGACCGCCGGCGACGACCGCGTCCCCCCGTTCGTGCGCCACGCGGACCTGATCAGCGAGGTCTTCGAATCGCCGCACGTCCAATTCGCCAGGACGCACCACCAGCAGGTAGCCGGGGCTGCGGTGCACCACGCGCTCCGGATCCGCCAGCGCGCGGCGGAGCTGGAGCACGTAAAGCTGGAGGTTCTTCGTCGCGGTGCGTGGCGGGCGGCCCGCCCACAGGCCGTCGACCAGCGCACTCACCGAAACCACTTCACCCGCGCGATTGAGCAGCAGCGCGAGCAGACGACGGACTTTCGGCGCGCCCAGATCCAGTTCGACATTTTTGTCGCGGACGCCGAGCGACCCGAGAATCGTGAACTCCATAGACCCCCCGCTCACTTCTCCGGGAATAATCGCGAAGTGGCCGCGACTTCCCGATTCAGTGGTCCATACCAAATTTATACCGGCTCTCCGCATGCTTCGGAACAGCAATTCAACTGGCGGGAAAACAAAGCAAGACCGTCTACGACGAGCACGCCGGGGGGCAAGGTCAGTGTCTGCGTCATCCGCTCTGAACCCGACCGACGGGGCGAGCCTGTCCACCGTACTCGACCTGGTTTCCACCGCAAGGCGTGAAGTGCTGACCACCGCGACCGGTGGTTCGCCGTGGTTTGGCGGGACCGTCACCGAGGCCGCGCGCCGCGGTGCCTTCCCACCGCACGTCCGCGTGCGGCTACTGTGCACGACACCGGCGGAACACGCCCGCGGTGAGATCACCGAGGCGGTGCGGCACGGGCTCCGCGTCAAGGTTACCGATCGGGCGATCGAAGAATCCCTTTTGATAGACCGCAGACTGGCGCTGGTCCCTTCGGGTGGTGGCGGCGCCAAGGGCTTGCTCATGGTGACCACGCCGACGTTGATCTCCGCACTCGCCGACTCCTTCGATCCGCGCTGGGCGGAGGCGACCCCCTGGGAACTGACGTCGGCAAGGCCGGACGAGTTCGAACAGGCGATCCTGCGCTGCCTCGTCGACGGGTTGACCGACGACGCGGTCGCGAACCGGCTCGGCGTGTCCGCGAGAACCGTTCGGCGGTACGTGAACGTGCTCATGGCCAGGGTCGGGGCGCGAAGCCGGTTCGAACTCGGATTCCGGGCGGCGGAATGCGGCTGGCTTCCGGGCGACGCTGTCGGCTGAAGCGGCTGTCCGGTTCCGGCCGCATTCTTCTGTCCATTGTGGATTGATCATTCCGGGCATGGCCGATCAGGGCCCGTTTCGCCGCTCAGAGAGTCCGCTTTCGGCCAACTTCTGGTGGTGCCGGAGGGCGCGGACCTAGATTCCGTTCTGGACCGTCTCGAATTCATGTCCTGATTGGACCAGTCACGTGACCACTCCGATTTCACGCCACGACACAGTGCTCACCGGTGCCGTCATGACCCATCCCCGACGGCCGGGACTCGAGGGCCGCCTGCTGGCCGCCGCGCCTGCCGGAGCGCTGCGGCCGGTCACCGATCCGGATCCGGCCGGACCGCCGACCGCCCTGCGCACCGCGATCCGGGCCTGGTCCGCGATCGCCGAAGGCACCACCCATCACCTGGTACTCCAGGACGACGCCGTGCTCGCCGACGGCTTCTTCGACCACGCCCTGTCGGCCGTCGCGGCCGCGCCCCACGCCGGAATCGCCTTCTACACCAACTGGAACTCCCGCAACGGCGCCGCCGTCCGGCTCGCCGCGCTTGCCGGGGCGAGCTGGGTCACCGCGACGCAGGAGTACACCCCCACCGTCGCGCTGGCACTGCCCGCCCAGATCGCCGCCGGCTTCGCGGACTTCGCCAAAGCACACGGTTCGACCTGGCCCGACGACGTCGTCATGTCCCGGTACCTGCGCGCGGCCGGGGTACCGGTGCTGCTGGCCGCGCCGAATCTCGTCGAGCACGCGGACGAACCCAGCGTGCTGCGCAACGATTCCCACGGCTCGCGGCGCTCGGCGTGCTTCGCCGTCCCGCCCGGCGACGACTGGTCGCTCGGCTCTGGCCCGCTCGATCCCGCCGTGATCCCGTTCTTCAAACACGGGATCGCCCAGTGCGTCGTCCGTGAGGGCGGAAGACGGGTGACCATCGACGCCGAGCGGTATTTCGGCCGGGCGGGGCTGGATTTCGACGCCTGCCAGAAACAACGGTTCGAAGTCACCGGGTCGGCGTTCCAGCCGCTCGCCGCGTTGGACCGGCATCTCGGCGAAGACGCCATCGAAGGACTCTGGACCACGGCTTACCTTCTCGGCGCGCTCGGTCGCGGACGACGGCTCGACCGGGTCGGTTCCCTCGCACTGGGCACGATCGGCGCGGGCGGGGTGTGCACCACCGTCGGCGCTTCCACGCTCCGGACCCTGCGGCCCGCGCTGGCCGAATTAGCCCGGCTCGGCCACGAGGCCGGTACCCAGGCCCGGCGTTCGCCAACGCGACGGCGGGAACGCGTCCTCGTCACCGGCGCCCATCGCCCGCTCGGCCGGGAGATCGCACGTCATCTGGCCGATCGCGGCTACGACATCGTGGCCGGGTCCGACGTCGACGCCGTGGTCCACGTCGTCGAACCCGGTTCCGCCCTGCCGCCCGTGACGGCGCGGCACGTCGTCCAGGTCTGCCCTCCCGGCGCCCCCGTTCCCGCCGCCGCGCCGGGAACCAGCGTCCTGCGGACCGGCTCACCCTACGGTCCCGGTATCGAGGGCTATTCCGTGCTGGAGACGTTCACCCGGCAAGCCCTGCTGGCACAACCGATCGAGGCGGGCGTACCAGCGGAGGCGACTCACCGGCCCGCCTACATCCGTGACATCGCGCTGGCCGTGCACCACCTCCTGCACCAGCCCGTGCCGCGGCGGACCGTCGCGACGCCTTCACCGTTGACCAGCCAGGAACTGGCCGACGCGGTCGCCCGCACCGTCCGGCGGGTGCCGGTCAGCTGGCCGCCGCCGTCGCCCGGCCCGGCCGCCCCACCCCTGGTCGCCGACGAACCGGCGACGGAACTCGATCAAGGCATCCGCGCACTGGCCCAGTGGCTCGCCTACGAAAAGGAAGAAGCATGAAAGTCGATCGTCTTTCCCAGCCCGGTGACGGCCTGGTCAACGAGGATCTGGCGCTGTCGGGGAGCCGTCACGCGCTGGTCATCGACGGCGCGACAGCGGAACCGGGCGCGGAAACCGGCTGTGTGCACGACGTCCGCTGGCTGGTGGCGCGGCTCGGCACCGCCCTGGACCGGCTCCTCGTCGAACGTCCCGCCGAAGACCTGCGTGCCATCCTCCGCGAGGCCATCGAGTCGGTCCGCGACGCCCACGCCGCCACCTGCGATCTCGGCAATCCCTGTGGCCCGACCGCCACCGTGGCGATCCTGCGTGAACGCGACGGCCTGGCCGACTACCTGGTGCTCAGCGACGCGGCCGTGGTGCTCGAACGGCTCGACGGCACCGTCGAAGCCGTCATCGACGACCGGATCGACCGGCTCCTGCACCTGTCATGGCAGGAGGTCCGGCCGCTGCGCAACGCGCCGGGCGGGTTCTGGGTCGCGGGCAGTGATCCGGCCGCCGCCGACCAGGCTCGCACCGGCACCGTGGAACTCTCGCGGCTGCGTCGCGCGGCGCTCCTCACCGACGGCGCGTACCGGCTCGTCGAACGCTACGGGTGGACCTGGACCCAGCTGCTCGACGTCGCCGAACTCGACGGCCCGGCCGCCGTCGTCGGCGAGACCCGCCGCGCCGAACTCCGCACCACGCGCGGCCGCTTCGCCGGGAAGCACCACGACGACGCGACCGTCGCCTTCTGCCGGTTCGAAACCACCGCCGCCCCACTGACCCGCCCGACCCACGAGGTGACGAAATGACCCGGTTCCAGGTCCGTTTCACCGGCAAGACGGCACGCTCCGGTCCGCTGGCGTTCGGCCACGCGAACATCGTCCGCGCCATCACCCTCGACGACGATCCGACGCGGCTCAACCTCGCCATGGTGTTCGACGTGCCCGGCGCGTCACTGGAGCGGATCGCGGACTGGGTCCGGGTTCTGCTCGAACGCCACGAGTCGCTCCGGACGACGTACTCGTTCGGCGACCGCACACTCCAGCACGTGCTCGCGGAAGGCGAGCTGATGGCCGAGGTCGTCGAGAGCGGCGGCAACACGCTCGAAACGGCAGAAAGCACCGCGCGTGTCCTGCGGTCCCGGGTCTTCGACCTGACCGTGGAACCGCCGCTGCGGCTCGCCGTGGTGACCGAAAACGCCGTCCCGCGCCATCTTGTCTGGGTGGTGAGCCACGCGGCGATGGACGTCGCCACCTGCGAACTCCTGCTCGGCGAGTGGACCGAGCTGACCGCCGGGCGCGCACTGCCCGATGACGACTCACCGCAGCCTCTCGACGTCGTCGAACTCGAGAAGACGCCGGCCGTGCAGCGGCTGGGCCAGGCGGCCACGCGGTACTGGGAGACCAAACTCCGCACCGTTCCGCAGGCGATGTTCCCCTTGCGCGCCACCGGGACCGGCTTCCTCCGGCCGGGGCTGCGGATCCGTTCGCGGGCCGCGATGGGTCATATCGCGACGATCGCCGAACGGACCAGCGCGAGCCCGTCCGCCATCGCCCTCGCCGCGCTCAACGCGCTGATCGCACACTGGACCGCGCAATCCGCGTGCGTGACGACGTCGCTGTCCGGCAACCGGGTGCTCAAGCAGTTGCGCCGCTTCTTCGGTTCGATGGCGCAGGACGCGCTGCTCCCGGTCACCATCCCGGAGACGTTCGACGAACTGGTCCACGCGGTCCGCGCCGCCTCCATGCCCGCGTACCGGCACAGCTGGTTCGAAGCGAACGCCATCTGGGAAGTGATCACCCGGGTCACCGAGGAACGCGGTTTCTCCTTCGCCAGGGATCTGGTTTTTAACGACATGAGCGCGCTGGGCGACACCGCGGTCGGCGAGCCGCCTCGCGCCGCGTACAGCAGGCTGCCGTCGGTGTGGCTGCCGGGCGGGCCGGACGTCGAAGACGATCCCGAAATCGGTGGCAGGCTCGAAATCCTGCCGCAGGAGGACATCCCGACCCGCTTCTTCGGCTGCCTGTACCGCCTCGACACCGAACTGGATCTGACGCTGTGGGTCGACCCCGGCTGTCTCGACACCACCCAGGTGACCGAGTTCGGCCGCGGCCTGCTGGCGTTGCTGCGTGCGGCGGCCGAGACGGACCTTCCGTTGAAGGAACTGCATTCACTCACCACGCTCACACCCATCGAACGCGGAGAAGGCTGGTATCTCTCGGATTCCTGCTGGGTCGAACTGGACGCCGTCCGGGAACTGGTCTCCGGTGTGCTCGGTGACCGGCCCCATCTGGTGACCGCGGAGCCGGACGACGTACTCGGCCACCGGCTGGTGTGCCATCTGACCGGGCCCGCCCACCCCGCGGATTTGCACGCGAAGGTACTGGCCGCGTTGCCGGGACGGCCCACCGCGCTGGCACCGCACCACTACGTGATCTGTGCCGAGCCTCCCGCCGATCCACTTGACCCGGGAGCCTGGGCGGCCACCGCCATCGAAACCGCGAGCGGACGGGAAGTGCCGGCATGAGCCACGACACGGAAACCCTGACCGGAGAGGGAAAGCCGGCCGCCGGACGGCTCTGGTCCGGCAACTTCAAGCTCTACCTCACCGCGCGCAGCGGCTCGATGCTGGGTGACGCGATGCTGCCCGTCGCGCTCTCGATCGCCGTGCTGGCGGCGGGTTACGGCATCGACGGCGTCGGCTACGCCCTCGGCGCGTGGATGGGCGCGCTCGCGTTGTTCATGCTGTTCGGCGGTGTGCTCGCGGACCGGTTCACGCCACGCCGGATGATGATCATCGCGGACCTCGTCCGGCTGGTCGTCCAGGGCGGGATGGCGGTCGCCTTCGTCGTCGGGACACCGTCGCTGCCGACGATCGTCGTGCTGCAGTTCCTCAGCGGCGCGGCCACCGCACTGTTCCAGCCCGGCGTGGCGAGTATGGTCCCGCAGGTCGCGGGCGACGTCCAGGGCGCGAACGGCATCCTGCGGATCTCCGAAGCGATTTCCGGAGTGCTCGGCCCGGCACTCGCCGGGGTGCTGGTCGCCGTCGCCGGAACCGGGACCGTGTTCGGGATCTACGCCGCGACGTACGGCATCAGCGCGATCTGCCTGTTCGCGCTGCGGCTCACCCCGGTTGAGTCCACTGAGGACAGCGAACCGTCCTTCTGGCGTCAACTGGTCGAGGGCTGGCGGGAGTTCGCGGCGCGCCGGTGGCTCTGGGGGGTGATCGCGATCCACTTGGTGTACGGCTGTTTCGTGGCGGGCGTGTCCCTGCCGGTCGGCGCGGAACTGGTCGTCTCGGACTACGGTTCGACCGCGCTGGGCATCGGGATGGCGGCCTTCGGCGCGGGCGGTGTCGCGGGCGGCGCCATCGCGATGCGTGTCCGGCCGGGCCGTCCGCTGCTGTCCGGCGCGATCGGCTGGGCGTTGTTCGCGCTGTACCCGATCACGCCCGCCGTCGGGCTGCCGGTGGCCATGCTCATCGTCGGCTGGGCACTGGCCGGTTTCGGCCTTGCCTACTGGGGCGTCCTGTGGTCCACGACGGTCCAGACGCAGATCCCCGCGGAACTGCTGAACCGGGTCTACGCCTACGACGTCTCCGGTTCCCTGCTCGCGCTGGTGCTGGGCCGCTCGCTCGCCGGTCCGATGGCGAGCCTGCTCGGCGCGCGGCCGCTGATGATCCTCGCGACCATCCTCGGGCTCGTCTGTACCGTGCTGCTGCTCGCGGTCCGTTCGATCAGGGATCTGCGAAGCGCGCCGTGACCACCCCACCCCCGTCCAGACGAAAGGCCTTTCCCGTGCGACCGAAGAAACTCACGTCACGACTCGGCTTATGCCTGGCCGCGGTCTTGTTGCTGCTCCCCGTCTCCCCCGCTTCCGGGACACCGGAGACCGAGGCCGTCCCGGCACCGGGCCGGCCGGTACTGGAGGCGTTCTGGGGTGGCACGCCACCCGCGGATCAGGTGCCGTGGGAAATGCTGAACACCCTCACCTACTGGTTCGCCTCCCCGGCAGGCGGGCGGTGCAGCGTCCCGGATGCCAAGCAGCGCAAGGACATCGACAGTCTCGCGGCGGTGAAACGCGACCACCCCGGCCTGACCGTGCTGATTTCCATCGGCGGCTGGGCCGCGCCGGGATTCGGCGCCGGTGCCGCGACCGCGGAATCCCGGCGCGCCTTCGTCAAGTCCTGTGTGGACAACTGGCTGAGCGTGTTCCCGGCCGGGCTGGTCGACGGTTTCGACGTCGACTGGGAGTTCCCCGTCTCCGGCGGGCTGCCCAGTATCGGCAACTCACCCGCCGACCGCGCGAACTTCACCTTGCTGCTCAAGGAGTTCCGGACACAGCTTCGGCGCTATGCCCGTGCGCACGGCAGGCCCGCCCGCGCCATGAAGATCTCCGCGGACATCCCGGCGGGCCGGGTCCAGGACGACGGCACCGGCACCGGTGGCGCGCCCTACGACGCGGCGAGGAGTTTCGACCTGCGCGAGGTCGGCAGACTCGTCGACATCTTCAATTTGATGACGTACGACTTCTGCACGGGCTACTCGAAGTTCTCCTGTTTCAACGACCCGCTGGTCAAGCGGCCCGGCGATCCGAACGACGAGTACAACAACAACGCCGGCGCACTGAAGTACATGACCGAGCACGGCGTCCCGCGCGAGAAAATCGTCCTCGGCGTTCCCTTCTACGGCCGCGCGTTCACCGTCACGTCGACCGCGAACGACGGGCTGTACCAGCCGTATACGGCCATGCGGTTCGTCGACTACAAGGTCCTCATGAGCCCGGAGTGGGCCGGTGACGCCGGCTTCCGCAAGGGCTGGGACCCGGTCGTCCGGTCGCCGTACCTCTGGAACCCGGAGAAGAAGGTGTGGGTGAGCTACGAGAACCCGCGATCGATCCAGGACCGCTCGCTGTTCGCGAAACGCCAACGCTTGGCGGGCATGATGATGTGGGAGCTGGGCGCCGACGATCCGCAGCACAGCCTGCTCGCCGCGATGACCGGGCCCTGGCTCCGGTACTGAACGATCAGTCCACGATCGCGGCGATCTCCCACAACCCCAGCGACTTGTCGGCGTAGGCCCCGTTCTCCTCGGTACAGCCTTCGACCAGTACCTCCAGCGGTGCCGGGAACCCGAACGGTTCCCGGCACAGGTTCACCGGCCTCCAGTCGCCCGACACGATGTCCACGTTCGTTTCCAGTTCGGTGAAAGTCGTGGTGAGCAGATACCGCGCGCCACAACGGCGGAGGTTGCGCAACGCCCGCCCGATATCGGCGAAACTCAAATGCACCAGGCAGTCCCGGCACAGCACCAAATCGGCTTCCGGCAGCGGATCGCCGGTCAGGTCGAGCAGCAGGAACTCCCGCACCGGATCGCCGGCGAACCGCGCGGCGTTCCGCTCGACCAGGTCGGCGACGATGTCGGCCCCGATGTACCGGTCGAGATCGAGATCCACCTCGCTGAGCCAGCCAAAGTCCCCGCACGGCAGATCGAGCAGGGTCCGCACGCCGAAGCGATCGAGAAGCCCCGGCAACAGGTCACGCAGCCGCTGGGTCTGAGCCCACTCCGACCCCGGCCCGGAAACCGACGAGGAACTCCAGAGCCGCGATCTGAAGATATAGGTGAAACGATCCCGGTTTTCCATGCGTTCGAGCTCGTCGGCGACTCGCCGGAAGTTCAGCTGCGCTGTCGTGATCGGTCGTTCGTCCACACCTTCATCGTAGAGGCGACGGTGAACCGCCCACGTGTTGCGGAGGGCACCGCGCCCCTAACACACTTCAGCGAGCGGCGGCGCGACGCAGCACGCACCCGTGAAGCAGCCGAAAACCACGTCTGCCGCCTGGTTGCACCAGTTGTCGAACCGGTCGATGGTGAAATCGGCCTGCCCGGCTTCCGGGGCGGCGATCCCGGAAGCGGCGAACAGCGACCGGACATTGTCGACGACGGTGGTCTGCATCGAACTCCCCTTTATTCGGTGAACAACCAGTACCGGAATCGTGCCCAGTGCCACCGGGTCGCGACCAGTGCACGCGCCACCGGAGCCCTGTGCCTTTCGGCTAAGCCAAAAGGGTCAAGCGCCCGTTTCCTTACCGTGGTGGTCGGCGGGATCCAGCCCGCCTTGAGCTGGCAAACCGCCCCAAGTGATCCTTTTTCGCACCAGGACGGAAAACGGAATCATTATTTCCATCACCCGCGGGAGTATGGCGAAAAGCCCCGGCGTTCCGCCACGAACAAGGCCGGATGCGACGCTCACCCCCGAAGGTGATCTCTACCGAGTGCGGAATTGCGGAACACCGAGCCGGACAAGGCGGGAAATGACAAGGGCTCGCCTAGTTTCGAGTGAGTGCGGGTCGCCGGAAGCCTTGGCGGGACTTCGCAGATCGTCGAGCAATTCAAGTTGGCGGCCGTGGTCGCCGCGAGGCTCGACGGGAAGACCTGGGCGGAGATCGCGTACACACGCGACGGCGCGACAGCGCCGTCCGCGAGAGCCCAGTACTGGCCCGCCGTCGCGCGGTCACGAGCGGATCCCTTCCCTCGCAAGACTCCCGGCGCGAGGGCATGCCGGGACATACGGCGCAGACGTCCTTCCGCCTCCGCCCGCCGCAGGTCCCGGACTCGCAACCCGGCGATCCCGGCCCGCCCGCCGAGTCAAGGACACTTCCGCCGTCCGGGTACCTGGCGCTCGTCACCGGGCCCGCCGTGCACGCCCGGCTGAAGATCGCGGAACGGCTGGTCGCCGCCTACGAGCGGATCGCCGCCCTCGGCCACGTGGGTCAGACGGACTGTGTGGATTTTGGATCACCCAACGCGTCAAAATCCACACAGTCACCGGATGCCCTTCGGCCCGATAGACCGAATCACCACTCACAAAGGTGTCCGTGGCAGGACTGCACCTGCGCCCGAATGCCGTGAAGGCCCCCTTTCCTACCGTCAAAAGTAGAGAAGGGGGCCTTCACGGCAAGTCGGGATCCGTCAGCCGATGCTCTCGACGACGGCCTCGGCCACCGCCTTCATCGTGGTCCGGCGGTCCATCGCGGTGCGCTGTATCCAGCGGAAGGCGTCCGGCTCGGTGAGACCCTGGCGGCTCATCAGCAGGCCCTTGGCCCGGTCGATGACCTTGCGGGTCTCGAGCCGGTCAGTGAGGCCCGCGACCTCGGACTCGAGGGCCTGGAGCTCGGCGAACCGGCTCACGGCCAGCTCGATGGCGGGCACCAAATCACGTTTGGCGAAGGGTTTGACTAGGTACGCCATCGTGCCCGCGTCCCTGGCCCGTTCGACCAGGTCGCGCTGACTGAACGCGGTCAAGATGACCACTGGCGCGATCCGGTCGCCGGTGATCTTGGACGCGGCCTCGATCCCGTCGAGCTTGGGCATCTTGACATCGAGAATCACCAGGTCAGGCTTCAATTCGGTGGCCAGGTTGATGGCCTGCTCACCGTCTCCGGCCTCACCGACGACCTCGTAACCCTCTTCGCGGAGCATTTCGACGAGGTCGAGACGGATGAGCGCCTCGTCCTCGGCCACGAGCACCCGCCGCTGAGGTGCGGCGACGGCACCATTGGCCTCGGCAGCCTGCTCGGTCACCGGGGTCCTCCTGAAGGGTCGTCGGGCAGTTCGGCTCGCGGGTGATCCGCGAACTCGAAGCCTACCGGGAACGATCCAGTTGGCGAGATGGCGTTCACCACGTCAGACGGTCGTCACACTCCCGGGCCCGGCGGAAGCCGCGTACCCATGATCCCGTAAAGTTCATCCGGCACGCCCCCGTAGCCCAACTGGCAGAGGCAACGGATTCAAAACCCGTCCAGTGTGAGTTCGAATCTCACCGGGGGCACCAACAACTACCCCACAAGCAGTTCCAGCCCGCTGGGCTGGAACTTTCTGGGGATTCATGGGCTCGGTGATCCTCTCCGCCGCCTGAGCGATCTCGGGCAGCTGGTCTGCTGGGAGCTTGATCGTCATTGTCGCACGCTCACCGTCGTCGTGAACCACGATCGCGAGCTGGACCGCCTCGAAGAGGGCCTTGAGGTACTGCTCCGGCGCTTCGATCAGGTTCATCGCCAAGCGAGGTAGAGCGTCGATCAAGGACAGTTCACCACTGGTCGGTCCGCTCGTCTGATCCACCTGATCCGCTTCGTCCAGGGCCGCGTTCTTCGTTCGCAGACGCTTGTCCTCGACTGCCAGCTCGTTGTAGCCACCGCGCAAAGCCATCGTGAACGGGTCGTCCGGGTCTCCCTGCTGCGCCTGCTTGAGGATCGACGCCTGCTGTTTGGTGATCTCGACGAGTCTCCGCCGGATCCGCTGCCGCTCGGATGCCGCACGATCGTCGGTGCCGACCAAGTCGGCTTCCAGGATCAATCTCCGGTCAGATCCGAAGACTCGTTCGGCGAAGAACTTCGCGACGGCCTCGAGCAAGGCATCCTCACGCAGGTAGAGAGCCTTCTCATGCTCGATGAACCGATCGGACCGGCCCCGGTTGTTGTTGCTGGGCCTGCAGAGGTAGTACGGCCGTTCATGGCGTGACTCACCGACCATCCGCCGCCCACAGGAGTGGAACAGATGCCCACGGAGCCGGTACGTCTTGTTGACAACGGGGTTCTTGTTCGGGATCTCCGCGTCGCGAGAACCTTGCTTTCCCTTTCAGCCGGCGTTGATCGCGTCGTACATCCACTTCGGAATCAGCGGCTCGTGCGCGGGAGCCGACGACCAGACCCACTTGACGGGATCGTTGACCTTCCCGCTGCGTGATCGTGTCGCTCGCCGGTTGTAGACCTGGTAGCCCGTGTATTTGGGGTTCCGCAGGATGTCATAGACGCTGGAGCGACCCCAAGCTCCGCGCGCCCGCCGCCCTCCAGGAGGTATCGGAGGCGGATACTTGGCGAGATCCTCGTTCAGCCGGTCGCGATCGTGTCGCAGCCGACACCTTCGTAATACCGCCACAGAGCCATCTGTGTGACCGTCTCGCCGCGTAAGCCATCCGGTTCGAGTCGTGTCTTCGTGTAGCCCTTGGCCGCTTTGACCTGGTTCGGGTGTTTGAAGACCTTTGCCTTGTAGCCGTGGCTCGGTTTGCCGATGTTCCAGCCTTCCCGAACGTGGGTGCACAGTCCGCCCCACGACTGTTCGAGCGTGTTCAGCACTTCGTACTCGGCCACGGACTGGTTAATCCGGCGTTGCAGAATCCGCTGCGCACGGCTCCCGGAGACCGTGATGGGCTCGTTCGAGGCAAACAGCGGCACGTCGTTTCGCTCAAGCTCACGCTCGACCGACAAACCCTCGAAGGCCCGACGGGCGACCCGCGCGATATTCTCGCAGATCACGACATCGAACCTGCGCTTCGGGTCAGCCGACTCGGCCAGCAGGTCGGCGATGCCCCCGTCGCGCGCGATGGGGATGTCAAATCGGTCGTAGTTCTCGCCCTTCCCCCGAGCAGCAAGATCCATTCGTCCTGACTCGACGTCGTAGAAGTGGGCGACGATCACCCACGACTCGGGGATGGCGGCTTTCGAGTTGCCGAGCTGGCGCACGATGGACTGTCGGGGATCCTGCTGGTCCTCTGTGGATGTCCTCGCCAAGAACGCCACACGGACTCCGTCGCGCAACAAGACGGTCGGCATGCCGAGCGGGGACACCGCGTAGTCTGAAAGCCCTGACGGGCCGGACACCGGAATCTGCGTCCCTCTGCCCAGTAGAGCCGGACCAAGGTTGCCGGCAGTCAACTCGTCGGGCGACATCATGGGTTCTCGTGATCCTCTTCGAATTCGTTGGACATATTTTCGCGGGCCCACCGCAAAAGATGAGTGACGGCCGACGCCAGTCGCGTTCGAATCCGCTCGGCTTCGAAGCCATGAGTTCGTTCGACGTGACCGGAAAACCTGCGGCTGTTACCGCTGATGAGCCCCGAGGCTTCCGGACAGTGATTCAGGGTGAATCTATGCTGCCTGCATCCCGTTCAAGCACTCGATGTGAATCTCGCGCGGGGTTTTGTATTTATGGCCTGAGTGGAGACGTCGTGTATTATAGCGAAATTCAATATAGTCCGCAATGTCTCGGCGCGCATGCTCCAGATTGGGGTATTCGGTGCGGTGCACCCGCTCGTTCTTTAAAGCCGCGAAGAATGACTCGGCCATGGCGTTGTCGTAACAGATCCCGGTCCGGCCGACCGATTGCCTGATACTGAGCGATTTGAGAGTCTTAGCAAACTCGGTGGAGGTATAGTTGCTGCCGCGGTCGGAGTGGAAGATCGCATCATTGGCAATGACCTGAGTTCGCGCCGCCATGTCGATCGCCTCAGAAATGAGAGGCGTTCTGTAGTTGTCGTCCATGGCCCAGCCGACAACCGCCTTGGTGTGACAATCAATAACGGTCGCCAGATAGAGCCACCCCTCCCAGGTTGGGATATACGTGATATCCCCGACCATCTTGACGCCTGGCGCGTCAGCGGTGAAATCCCGGTCGACGAGGTCAGGGATGAGACCGCTGGCACCGGACTCGGTTAGACTGAAACGCCACGGTTTCGGCTGGCAGGCCACCAGATCCAGCTCCCGCATCACCGACCGCACCAGCTCCGGACCAGCTCGGACACCCCACCGCCCGAGCTGGGCGTGAACGCGTCGATAGCCATAGGTTTCATCCGAGTCGTCGAATGCCTTCTGAATGAGAAGTTTCAGATGTTCACGCCGCTCAGCCGTGGCTGACTCCGGTCGGGATCGCCACTCGTAGAACCCGGATTTGGACACGCCGAGATGGCCGCACATGAATGTGACTGGGTAGGCGCACTTCTTCTCTTCAACCTTGTGCGACTCGATGAACTCGTACTTATCGGTCACTGTTGATTCTGAGCAAAGTACGCCGCACATTTTTTTAGGAACTCATTCTCCATCTTGAGTTCCCGGGTCTGACGCTTCAACTCTTCCAGTTGAGCTCGCTCGTCAAGATCCAACGCCGGCTCATCGTCCGCGTGATCCTGCCGATACTTGTTAACCCAATTCCCTAGGGTCTGCTCACCGATGCCGAGCTCCCGGGCGACCTGAGCCGTCGGGCGTGACGTCTCGATCACCATCTTCGCGGCCTGCTCCCGATACTCAGGAGAGAACCTTCTACGTTTCGACGACACCAGCATCCTCGCTCCCAGAAGTGGACCTTAGTTGATCCACTGTCCGGAAGCTTCGGGGCGGCTCAATCAAGCGTGCCCGCAGACGTGGAGACCAAGTCGCGCTGCGTCAGCTACGTAGGCAGCGGCACAGCCTGCCAAGCAAGGATCCCCCCCCCCGAGATCCCGGTTACCGGCGACTGCGCTACTGCCGCTACGCAGACGACCACCTGCTCGGGTTCACCGGGCCAAAAGGCCGAAGCCGAGGAGATCAAACAGCGCCTCGCCCAGTTCCTCCGTGACGACCTCAAGCTGGAGCTGTCCGAGGACAAGACGCTGATCACCCACGCCCGAACGGGCGCGGCGAGATTCCTCGGTTACGAGATCACAGTCCTGCACAACGACCGTAAGATCACACGAGGAAAACGGTCAATCAACGGGGTCATCGCACTGCGCGTGCCCCGGGATGTGATCAAAGCCAAGTGTACCCCGTTCCTCGTCCGCGGATCACCCGATCTGCGGTCCCGGCTGGTGAACGATGACGTCCACACGATCATCCGAACCTACGGGGACGAGTACCGGGGGCTGGTGGAGTACTACCTGATGGCCGGCGATGTCCACCGACTGAGCCGGGTGCGGTGGGTCATGGAGACCTCGCTGCTCAAGACGCTGGCCTGTAAGCACGGTTCGACGGTGTCGAAGATGGCGGCTCGGTTCAAGACCACCATCAAGACGCCCTACGGGCCGCGCATCTGTTTCCAGGCCAGTGTCGAACGTGACGGTAGAAGTCCACTGGTGGCACGGTTCGGTGGTATTCCATTGCGGCGCAAGAAGAACGCGGTCCTCACCGACCGCTATCCTCTCCCGGTCACCGCCCGTCGCAAAGAGCTGATTACCCGGCTCTTGGCGGGCAAGTGCGAGATATGCGGGCTGACCGGCACGGTGGATGTTCACCACGTCCGCAAGCTCGCCGACCTCGACAGACCGGGACGGCCACAGCCCGCGTGGGCGCAACTCATGGCGAAACGGCGACGCAAGACCCTCGTGGTCTGCCCGCTCTGCCACGACACCATCCACGCGCGGCAACCAACCACGACACCCACGCAGTAGTCACTGGAAAGCCGGATGATCGGGAAACCATCAAGTCCGGTTTGGGAGGGGGTCGTCGGGAAAAGGGCCAGCTCTGCTGGCACCTCGCCCGACGGCCTACCTTGCCCAGTCGGCGACCCCGATTTGCTGCGATGGTGGTGGTTCCGGGCCCGCCAGTGGGAGACTTGGAGTCGGGTGCGGACCGTCGCTACGGTCCGGACGGCCGCCGCATCCGCCCGCCTCGGCACGTGATTCACCGATGCGCCAGTGGTTCGGCTCCTCGGCACGTCCGGCACGTCGGCGGGAACAGGTCACCCGAGATGAGGTCACATGGGCAACGCCGAGGCCAACCCGAACCCGTCGCTTCCGATATCCCGCCGGACCCTGTTGCAGGGAACCGGGCTCGCCCTCGGCGGCACGGCCCTGGTCAACGGGACCGCCGACGCGCACCCACCGGGCGTTCCGGTCCCAGGCCCCGGCAGCCCGGTGCGCCCGATCCCGGTGCCCGAGCAGGTTCCGGCTACCCAGGGCTGGTTCCAGGTGCCCGGGGCGCGGCTGTGGTACTGGGACACCGGCGGGCCCGGTGAGCCGGTGGTTCTGCTGCACGCTCTGAGCGGCAGTGGCGAAAGCTGGCCGTACCAGCAGCCGTACCTCGCCCGTGCGGGGTACCGGGTCATCGGCTACTCGCGTCGGGGGTACGCCAACTCGCCGGTGCAGGACCCGAACAATCCGAGGAGCGGCATCGAGGATCTGCACGACCTCGTGGAGTTCCTGGGGGTCGGGAAGTTTCACGTCGTCGGCGTTGCCGGTGGCGGCTGGTACGCGATGGACTACGCGCTCAACCACCCGGACCGGTTGCACAGCCTGGTGATCGGCGCGTGCGTGCTTCAGGTCCGGGAGCGGGACTACCAGGACATGGTGGAGCGGTTGCGGTCGCCCGAGGTCGACGCGCTGCCCATCCACTTTCGGGAGTTGGGCCCGTCCTACCGCGCGATCGACCCGGACGGTGTCGCCAGGTGGCTGGACATCCATCACCGGGCCGGGCCCAACGGGATCGTCCAGCCCAGGGCGACCTCGCTGAACTGGGCCGTGATCGAACGGCTCACCGTGTCCACCCTGCTGCTTTGGGGGGACGCCGACCCGCACACGTCACCGCCGGTGCAGCGTCTGCTGGCCGGGCACTTCCGCAGGGTGAGCACGATGGTGGCCAACGAGTGCGGGCACAACGTCCACTGGGAACGGTCGGACGTGGTCAACCCCGTGCTGCTGAACTTCTTCCGGGCCAACCGGCACTGACCATCCGGGCCACGGGGCGATCCATTGGGCCCGCCGAACGTGTCGTGGGATCGCTCGCGCACCTCTCAAGCCCATCGGATGGGGGGTGAGGCCAGGGGCAGCGGAACAGGAACAAGGGACGGGCGGCGGAGGGGTTCGGCGGGTGGCCGAACTACTTTGACGGCGCGCACCGCCCACCAGTAGGGCGATCCGGCCGCCCGGCGTTCAGCGGGACAACATGAACACCGCCACCAACCCGAACTCCCGCTGGCTGTTCCCGGCCGACGCGCAGGACAACCGATGCACCCCAGATCACTCGGCCCGCTGCTGACCGGGCTCGGCATCCCCATCACCACCGGACGCACCGCGGCCATCGAACACCACGTCCTGACCATGCCGGCCCCCGTGGTCGCTGACGCCCTCGGCTACCACCCCGTCACCACCGCCAAAATCGACACGAGAGCCGGAACCACCTGGAACCGCTACGCCCCCTGACCGCAGCATGGCGACACCGGAAAACGCGCGCCGGGCAAGGTCAGCGCCGCGTAGACGGCCTCCGACGAAGGCGGGGTCCTCTACGAATTCACCTGCCGAGCGGTCGCTTCGCCATCCGCTGCCGGGGATCTCCGCGTCGGCCTGGTGCCGCACGGCCGGGTTGCCGGCGGCCGAGCAGTACTAGTCGGACGGGGACGAGCGCCTGTTCCGCCGCGGAAACAACGTCGGCTTTGACGCCTTCGTCCGAGCTCTGCCACCCGAGCACAGGCCCGCAAGGTCTTGCTCCGGCTGCACGCTCGCGTCCAGGACGGCCGGTGCGCGGCCTGCGGCACCGTGCCGCCACGGCTGATACTCGGTCATGACCACGACCCGCGCTCTGCCGCGGCGCGCTCTGCGACCGTTACGATGGCTCCGCAGGTGGCAGGCGGTCCGGTTCGGCGAAGCCAGCGCCTGACCACGATCAGGTCCTCGATGTCACCCGTACGTGGGCTACCCGGCTCGCGTTCGCACCATCGCGGCCGGGATCGGAGCACGATGAACAACCGTGACCGAGAGCCCGACATCTGGTCTTGCCCGTACGCTCGCAGAAGCCCAGCGACGGTGGCAGAACGCGCCACCGACCAGCCTTACTTTGTCGCGCGGGGACGCGTGGCTGCTGCTGACCACCGCACAACTGCGGTGCCGGGACACCAACCTCACCCTCGACCTGGCGCGCGACCTCCACCGCGTCGGCCGCGCCATTCAGAACGCCGTGTGCGCCCCTGATGACCAGAATTTGCACCAGATCGCCGAGAGCGGGTGGGACCCCGCCTCGGAGACCGCGCTGGCCAGCGGCGAGCACACCTAGCCCGCCCGCCTTCGGCGTGGACGTGGCGGGCGTGCGCGAGCAGCGCCAGCTCAGCGGCGTCCGGACCGGGCAGCACCCGCAACGGCGCGATCCGCAGCTCGGCCAATAACTATAATGGAGCGGATCGCTCAACGTTATGGGCGACCCATCCTAACAGTTGGGAATGACGCATTCGAGAAAGTAGTTGACCTGCGCATGGCGTTCGTTGTTTCCCTGGGCAGTCATCTTGAACAGCCCGCCAGCTGTGCCATCGAAGGAATTGGAGCCGGAAAAGGGAACGTTCCAGTGCGCGTAGGCGTAGCCTTGACCTCCTGACCTTTCGATGGTGTAGGTCACCCAGCCTTCGGTGCCGGTGAGGACCCCGCAGCTGTCGGACTGCCAGTAAACCGCGGTATGAGGTTGGATCTGGCTGGGCGGATAGGTGTTCCAGCACCCATGGTCAAGGCCGGACGCCCTGAAAGTCAGGACGTGATTGGTCTGGTTGAACAAGGTCACGTAGGCCGCGAACGCCGACGCCGGTCTCCTGTGGGAGACCTCGGCCGATGCCCCGGTGGACAGCAGTGCTGTCAGCAAAAAGGCGGCAGGCAGCGCCAGGAACACACTCATCTTTTTCATAACACTCCTTGTGACAGATAGTTGACCGGCTACGCATGTTTGGCCAGTTCGCGAACCCGCTTCGATGATCAGCTTCGTTCGCTTCACACACTTCAGACACTCCAGCATTGCGCCGATGGCAATATCTGTCCATACCTCCCACTAACCCCGCCGAATATGGCCCCTTCCGGGTCGCTAAACGGGCGAGAATCAATGCCCAAATGGGCGGCCTGCTCCTCGAGTTGATACCGAACGGACACCGGCTACCCCGTCCGTCGACGCTCCTCCTGAGCCCGCACGGAATCCCGAGCTGCGCGCTCAAATCTAAATCACGACCGGCCGTCGGCGACGCCGATTCGAACACCGCGTCGCCGGCGCCGGCCCGCCGCATGACCACTACGTCCTGCCCGTGCTGCCGGAACCCTTAAGGAGAAAACCGGCAACTGGACCACCAATTGGCCGAGCGAACAACTGCACTCTGGCAGACTCTGCACCCGCTGCACCCTGTCCGACCGAGTGGCCAGCCTCCTCGACGACGGCACCGGACGCATCCGCCCTGAGTTGGTGCCGCTGCACGCCAAGCTCATCTCGGCGGAGAACCCGCGGATCGAGTTGAACTAGCTCGACGGGCGTCCGCCGAACGCTGGCGCGGCCGCGAACCTGCTGCGCGGCCTGGGATGTGGCGAGATCGCCCTCACGCACGAGCATTTCATCAGCTCTAACCCTGGCGAGCCGCCTCGCACCTACGAGACTTGCTCATGACCTGCGGCCTGCTGCTTATCATCGACAAGCAGGTCTGCATGTTCGAGCAATGGCTTGCCAAGCACCTCGGGGGCATCACCGACCTCGATCACGCACAGATTGTCCGCAGGTTCGCCACCTGACACATCCCGCAGCATTCGGTCCCGCGCCGACCGCAAGCCCATCACGCCGGGCGGCTGCCAGTTCGTCGGCGACCAGGTCAATCACGCCACCGCGTTCCTCTGCTGGTGTCCTGTCCGCTCGAACCTTGCGGAAGTTCGCCTCGCTGACCTGCTGCCCGCAAAGTAGGTCCGGACGGTGATCGCTCGGGTTGTCCGGACCTAGCTTGCGGATTTGTCAGCGTCGGGTGGGTCAGGCTGGGTGAAGGCGCTGCCGAGCAGCGTGCTGGCACGCGCGCGTGTTTCTGGAATTTCGCGTTTGGTGTAACAGGATTGCTCTGATTGCCGATTTTGCTGGATGGGCGGTGCGCGCTACTCGCTCCCATCTGGAGACCTCACCATCGTTAGTGAGACCGATCAAAGGAGTAGCGTGATGACCTTTCGCCAGCGCATCGGCGCGAGCCTGGGCGTTCTTGCCGTTGCCGTGACCCTGAGCCTGACCTCTGGAGGCAGTGCCTCGGCAGCTGACCTCGACCTCGACGTGAACACCGGAAACATCCTGAATGCCAACGTGACCACGCAGGTCACCGGTAACTCTGTTTCGGTGAACGTGCACTGATTCCGCACCCGGCAGCAATCGGGATGGATCGACCTCCGGCGCCAGGTGGTGATCGCCGGCGCCGGGGGCTCCATATCGTCGCGGAATCTGCGAGATCGTCCGGGCGCGCGATCAGCGCAGCGTGTTCGCCTGGACGGGCATTTTCGCGAGGGCGCGGCGTTCGTCGGGGAGTAGTGGCCGGCCGCCGGTGGTCGGGGCGCCGATCGTTGTCGCGGTTGGGCCAGGGGTGGCGGGCGGTGCAGCGCTGGGGTTCATGGCGCAGCGCCAGTCAGTCCGGTGCAGGGTCGACAGTGACTGGGCAGGCCGTCGACGTGGAGGACTACTGGACGGAACTGGCGGTCGGTACCCGGCTCGCGGCCGAGGTCACCGCGGGCCGCTGGGTCGTGGTGGCCCGGCTGCTGCGAGCCGGTGCGGTCGGCGACTGATTGGAGGTCGGCACTGCGCTGGGAGTCAGCGGCCCGGACGCTGCCGCCGGGTTCGCCGAGTGGCTGGGCGGGCAGGTCCGCCTCTACCAGGACACGGGAATCGGGCTGAGCGTCGCCGAGGCCGACGACCTCGTCCGGCTGGCTGACGTCGTGAACAACGGTGACCGGTGAGCGCTCCGGTGCACGAGAAGCTGGTGCGCCAGATCCGGGAACTGTTCGATCAGGCGCGGGCGGGAGGCCAGCCCCTGCCGGGCAGGCCCACACTGGCGAAGCTAGCCGGCGCCACGGAACACCGGGTACGGATCGCGGTGGCGGAACTGACCGCCGACGACGTCGCGACCGGTGACCAGCCCGCCAGTGCTGGCGTCACCGGCCGCCAGGACAACGCCATCCCGGTCACCAGCGGCCCCGGCAGCGACCCCGGAATTGACGAACCGCCATCCGCCGACCCGGTCGTCACCGCCCCTGCCGCATCGGTTGCGGACGGGTCGGTGGCGCCGGTCGGGACGCTGGCGGCCGACGTTGGCGACAACCTCGCCAGTCCGACCGCCACGACCATCAACGCGCCCTCGTCTGGTACTGCGGCCGAGTTAGCGGTGAGGACGGCAGCAGGCGCAAAGGTGGTGTCCTGGGCGGGGTTCGTGTTCGGGTCGGTGATGTCGGTGGCCGCGAACGTGCTGCACACCTGGCTGCCCGCCGAGCGGTTTCCGCCGGGCTGGAGCCCGGGAATCGCGGCGCAGATCGGGTCGGCGGTCTGGCCGATCGGGCTGCTGCTGTCGGTGGAGGTGCTGTCGAGGGTCCGCTGGCCAGACGGGTGGGCGTGGCGGTTCGCCCGGTTCGGCGGGACCGGCACGGTCGCGCTCGGGTCAGCGGTGATCAGCTACGGCCATGTGCACGACCTGTTGCTCGTCTGGGGCTACAGCGCCATCGCCGCGTACGTCGGTCCCCTCGTACTGGATGGGCTGATGGTGATCTCCGGGTTCGCGCTGCTGGCGATGAGCGCCGCCAGCGATGGCCTGGACGGGGTCGGCCGTGGCCGGTGACCAGGTGGTGGGACCAGAAACGACACCACCACCGCCTACTTCTCCGGGACCGGAACGGCCGTCGGCGCGGCGTGGACCGGGCAAAGTAGCAGGCCCAGCCGCCGTGACCCAGGCGACCGCTGCGCGGTCGGCGCACGCGCCGAGCCTGGACCGCGGCGTTGGACCCTGCTGCCCGATCCTGGTCCACGCTCGCGCTGACTAGGAGTTCCCGCATGTCCGACACCAGCCCCGACCCTGCCCACACCACCACTGGCGACGTCTCTGCAGACGGCGCCGGCGAGACAAGCGCCAGCTCGGGAACCGAACTGGCGACCAGCACCCGCCAGTACCGTCGCCACCGCTGGCGGGAACGCCGCGCTGGATGGTGAGCTGCTCAGTGAGGAGGAGTACCGGCGCCGCCGGGCACGCCGGGTGGTGGCGGTGGCGGTCGCCAGGTTGCCGCCGCGGTGGCAGAGCGCCGCCACCGCCCGCCACACCGGCCTCCGCCTGGCGGGCACGGTCGCCAGGGCGCCGATCCGTTACCCCGCCGCTGTCGCGCGCGGTACGGCGGTTTCTGCGCGGGCGTGGTGGACCTGGGTACGGGTGGAGGACTTCTACACCGCCGCGAAAAGCGCGAACAAGCTCGCCGACCGGTTCGACGAGATTCACTCGCACCGGGCCCGGCGCCGCTGGTGGACCCTCGTCATCCTCACCGTGGGCGCCGGTGGTCTGGTGACCGTCGAACTGATCTACGGGCCGGTCATGTGGTGGATCGCCGCCACCGCGTTGTCAGTCACGCTCGCCGCGGCGGGACGGCGCAAAGACGGCTCGCCAGGACGCAAGAACAAACGGTGGCACGGTACCTGCTGCGCTGGACCAGGTCGAGATCGACCCCAACGACCTGCGGATCGACGTCTACCGCTCGTCCGGTCCCGGTGGGCAGGCCGTCAACACGACCGACTCGGCGGTGCGTATCACGCATCTCCCGACCGGCGTGGTCGTCTCGTGCCAGAACGAGAAGTCGCAGATCCAGAACCGCGCCCGTGCCTTGCAGGTGCTGCAGGCCCGCCTCCAGGCGAT